>NZ_AP022853.1:300000-415000 GCF_011764585.1 Sulfurimicrobium lacus | reverse complement strand
CTGCTTAATTTAAAACATTTTTGCGCTTATTACAGTAACAACCATATTTTCATATCGCTGTCACAAAGCACTTGTATCTTGTGAGTCGCCTGGTTAATTCAGGCCGCCGAAACAGCTTGAAAACCACACTTCCCATCCGACAAGCGCCCACACTTATTGGCTGTATTTTTTTAAAGAACGTTTGCTGCTTTGCTTCACTTACCGCTTCTCGTCTCAGCGAGAGGTGCGCATTATACAGTCACCGTTCGCTACGTCAAGAAGTTTTTTGAAGCTTTCTTCCCGCTTCGTTGCGGTGATCTGCAACGAAGGTGCGCATCTTACAGGGCTTAAATTTTTTGTCAAACCCTTTATTTTCGCACTTCCCGGCGGCTTTCGCTGTTTCGCTTTGCCGTCGAGAGGTGCGCATTATACGGGGCTTGGAACGATGGTCAAGACTTATTTTTCAACTTTGTTAAAGGGAGACTAGCCGCCTTTGCCGAATCATGGAGTTAGAGCCCTTATCTCTTCCGCGCGAGACTCAAACAAGGCTCACACGCGCGAATTTTCGCTTCCCGACCTGGATTACAAAAGGGTCGCGCCCCTTCAACAAAAGACCCTTGTCACTCACCTTTTCGCCGTTTACCTTGATTCCACCCTGATCGATCATCCGCATAGCCTCGGATGTACTTGCAGTTAGGCCCGCCAGCTTGATCGCCTGGGCGATGGACAAACCATCGCCCACCGTCGGCAGGCTAAATTCCGGCATTTCGTCAGGCACGGCACCCTGACGGAAGCGTGCCTCGAATTCCGCAAGTGCGTTTTCTGCTGCGGCTCTATTATGAAACCGGGTAATGATTTCCTGAGCGAAGCCGACCTTGATGTCGCGCGGGTTACGCCCGTCGCTTACATCTTTCTTCCACTGCTCCACGACACTCAGCGGTTCGAAGGACAGCAACTCTATATAACGCCACATCAAATCATCGGAAACAGACATCAGTTTGCCGAACATCTCATTGGGCGGCTCATGTATGCCTATATAGTTGCCCAGGGATTTGGACATTTTGTTGACGCCATCCAAGCCCTCCAGGATCGGCATGGTCATGACCACCTGCGGGGATTGCCCATAATGCTTCTGCAGCTCACGCCCGACGAGCAGATTGAACTTCTGGTCAGTTCCGCCCAGCTCGACGTCAGCTTTCATGGCAACCGAGTCGTAGCCCTGGATGAGCGGGTACAGGAACTCATGAATAGCGATCGGCTGTCCGGACGCATAACGCTTGTGAAAATCGTCGCGCTCCAGCATTCGCGCCACAGTATGCTTGGCCGCCAGCGCGATCAAGTCGGCAGCACTCATTTCTCCCATCCAACTGGAGTTGAACATCACTAGCGTCTTTTCAGGGTCGAGTATTTTGAAGATCTGCTGCTCGTAACTTCTCGCGTTCTCAATCACTTGGTCACGCGTCAAAGGCTTTCGCGTGACATTCTTGCCGGTGGGATCGCCGATCATCCCGGTGAAGTCGCCAATCAGGAACATCACTTCGTGTCCAAGATCCTGGAACTGACGCAGCTTATTAATAAGCACGGTGTGCCCGAGGTGAAGATCCGGTGCGGTGGGGTCAAACCCCGCCTTGATGCGCAGCGGGCGTCCAGTAGCCAGTTTTTCGACCAGCTCCTGCTCCAGCAGTAATTCATTACATCCCCGTTTAATAGCCTGGAGAGCCTCGTTGACTTCACTCATTTTATTTACCAATCTTGAAAAAGATTAACTTTCCGCTACCCGGGTTTTTTGTTAAGCTTGCGCGCAACCTTCAACACGAAAACCATATAGGCAACATGCAGAACAACAAAGCAAGTATTTTATCCCAAAAGCTTTTTCAGACCGAACGAAAATTCCCACTACGCTGGATTGTCGCCCTTTCCGCACTTCCGCTGTTCGGCGTTGTAGCTGCCTTCGGTATCGCTCCAGACACCGATGTCAAACGCATTCCCGTACACACCGTGGTCGAGTCCCTGGCATTACCAAATATCAGCGCACAAACTGCGTCGACCCAGCAATTCTGGCGCGAGGAACGCATACAGCGCGGCGACACTGTTGCAGACCTGCTTTCCCGCCTCGATGTCAACACTCAGGATATCCAGGCATTTCTGAACGAAGCAAAGCATGCTCAAGCGCTTTATCAGTTAAAACCCGGGAAAACCGTTCAGGCACAAACCACCGAAGATGGCGAACTGCTTTCTTTACGCTACCACTACGGCGGCGACACCGTGCTGCTGGTTGAAAAACAAGGCGATCACTTCAAGACCAGCGAGCAAGCACTTCCCCTGGAACGCCAGGTTGTTATGAAATCAGGCCAGATCAGAAGCTCCCTGTTTGCCGCAACCGATGCGGCCAATATGCCTGATGCTGTTGCCGTGCAAATGGCCGATATCTTTTCAACTGACATTGACTTCCACCGCGACCTACAACGCGGCGATAAATTTACCGTCGAGTACGAAGCCTTCTACAACAAGGGCGAACTGGTCAAAACAGGCCACATCCTGGCCGCGGAATTCATCAACAGCGGAAAATCATACCGGGCAGTATATTTCCAGGACAATGATGGGCACGGTGGATATTACACAGCTGACGGAAAGAACCTGCGTAAAGCTTTTTTGCGTTCACCATTGGAGTTTTCGCGCGTTACTTCCGGCTTCACAACCGCCCGTTTTCACCCCATTCTGAAAGAATGGCGTGCACACAAGGGGGTTGATTATGGCGCACCGATCGGCACCAGGGTGAAGGCCACGGCTGATGGCGTGGTGGAACAGGTTGGGGCACAGCGCGGCTACGGCAACGTCATCGTGTTGAAGCACCAGGGTAAATTCGAAACCGTATACGGCCACCTTTCCGCGTTTGCCAGCGGTTTGCGCAAAGGCCAACACATCAGCCAGGGCGACGTCATCGGCTATGTCGGCATGACCGGTATGGCCACCGGCCCACATCTGCACTATGAGTTCAAGGTGGCTGGCGTGCAACGCAATCCGCTTTCGATCGAAGTGCCGACTGCGTTTCCCATTGCCGCGAACCAGAAGGCTGAATTCAACCGTATAGCTCAGCCTCTTCTGGCGAACCTGGATCTGTTGCGCGGCACCAATCTCGCCGCACTCGACTAAGCCCCGGCCGTGCACGCCTCCGAACTATATGTCGGCCTCATGTCCGGCACCAGCCTGGATGGCGTGGATGCAGCTTTAGTCGAAATCAGCGAGGGTAAAAGCCGTCTCGTCCATGCCATTTTCCAAGTTTTCGATGATGACCTGCGCCAAGAGTTGCTAGCGCTTAACCAGGCCGGACACAACGAATTACTTCGCGCCTCCTTGGCGGGGAACGCGTTAGCATCACGCTATACGAGCGCCGTTCAGACACTCCTAAATGAAACCATGCATCCCGTTTTGGCCATTTCTGCAATTGGCTGCCACGGCCAGACGATCCGCCATCGCCCGGACCTTGGTTTCACGATCCAGATCGGCAATGCCGCACTGCTTGCCGAACTGACAGGCATTAGCGTGATAACCGATTTTCGCAGCCGCGATATTGCAGCAGGCGGACAGGGCGCACCGCTGGTTCCCGCTTTCCATGCTGCAGCTTTCCGTTCTGCACAGCGCAACCGCGTTATCGTCAACATCGGCGGCATTAGCAATCTGACATGGCTGCCGGCGACAGGAGCAGTCACCGGTTTTGACTGTGGACCGGGCAACCTCTTGCTCGATGGCTGGACACAGCGGCACTTAGGCTCGCCGTTTGACCGTGATGGCGCCTGGGCTGCGAGCGGGATACTGATACCCGAATTGCTCCATAACATGCTGGATTTCGCTTTTTTCTCTGCCGCTCCGCCCAAAAGCACGGGGCGTGACATGTTCCATCTGGAGTGGCTGCAAGCTTTCCTTTACGGCAGTTACGCCCCGGCAGACGTCCAGGCCACCTTGCTGGAACTCAGCGCACGCTCGATCACGGACGCCATCCGGCGACATTGCGGGGAGGCCGATGAAATCTATCTGTGCGGCGGTGGCGCACATAACACGGCATTGAGAAAAAGACTGGCAGAAATGCTGGCCCCGCTGCCATTAAAACTCACTGACGAATTCGGCATCGGAACTGACTGGGTGGAGGCGACAGCCTTTGCCTGGCTGGCCTATCGCACACGGCACAGCCAGCCCGGCAACCTGCCGGAAGTAACCGGCGCACAAGGACCAAGAATACTAGGGGCGATTTACAACGCATGAATGAAAAAAGGGGCCTTAGCCCCTTTTTTCATTCAGCCCCGCAATTGATCAGGCAGAGAATGAAGATCCGCAACCGCAGGTAGTTGTTGCATTCGGATTCTTGATCACGAACTGCGCGCCCTGCAGACCCTCTGTGTAGTCGATCTCGGCGCCCACCAGATACTGAAAGCTCATCGGATCGATCAACAGGCACACACCATTTTTTTCGATCACGGTATCGTCATCGTTGGTCACTTCGTCAAACGTAAAGCCATACTGGAAACCCGAGCACCCGCCACCGGAGACGAATACGCGCAGCTTCAGATCAGCACTACCCTCTTCCTCGATCAGGCTTTTCACCTTGGCAGCCGCGCTATCGGTAAAGGTCAACGGGCTGGGCATTTCGGTCACTGCGCTCATATTCATACTCCTAAAATTAATGCAAAATCATATTCTGCTAAACTAAAGCGAATTAGTCAACTACTAGTCGCCCCTCGATCGCCACAGAAACCGGGGAAGGCAGTGCGAGCTGTTCCTGGTGAACCAGTTTCCCCTCGACAATTGCGCCCACGTGCATTTCCAGGGTTTTGTAATACACGTCACCTGTGACTCTCGACTTGGACTGGAGTTCCACATATTCCGATGCGTAAACAGGGCCGGCCACCGTGCCATTTACCACGAGGTGGGAAACTTCGATCACCCCTTCTATGCGAGCCTGTTCGGAAAGCACGAGTGTACTGGGCTGCCCACCCTCGGCGCGGACATTCCCCCGTATCTCGCCATCGACACGCAACCCCCCGGAAAAGGAAATATTACCCTCGATACGCGTACCGCTGCCTATCAGGCTATCGATGCGACTTTGTGGTTTTGGGGCTTTTTTACCGAACATGCTCATCCTCGTTTTCTGTCACGACAAATTGAATGTCTTGCTGAGCTTTGGCTGGGAAGAGCCCTCGCCAAAAACACGCGCCTCAACACTCTTGACCACTGCTGCAGGAGGCACTTGGAATTCCCCCTCCAACTTCTGATACGACTTCACGCTGACGACAAATTTCCCCTTTGCTGATGCATCGGCCGGAAAAGTTCGCAAAACATTCTTTCCACCATCCTGCGTTGTCACCACCAGTTGCAGACGCCCCTGAAAAACCTTATCCTGCTGCCCAGCCCGGACCAGCAGCAGCTGGTAGCGATACACCCCTGCCGCTCCAGGCTCGACCTTGAAACGAGAAACGGTCACTCCGCCACCGCGTTCGCCAGAGCTTACTCCGCGAATAAAGGCGAGTTGCTCCTTTAACTGCGCGTTCTCATCCTGCAACCCTTTGAGCGCGCGTTCTGTATCTTGCTGCGCAGCATTGTCAATCAGGCTATGGCGGTCGGCAGCAACCTGAACAGTCCGCAATCGCCCGTTATCCGCCTCGAGTTGCTTGACCTTGTCGCGCAACTGCACCAATTCCCGGTCCGTAGCGCCGCGATCGAACCCGGCAAACTGGCTCCCGATATCGTACATCCACCAAGCCAACCCGATGCCACAGCCCAAGGCCACAGCCATGAACAAGCCGCGCCAATACCACGCGACATGCGTTCGCACAGCCACCCGCCGCGCGCTAAGACCATATCGGCGTTTGACGGCGCGAGCCACTTTCCTCATGGCAAGATGGGAATTTGCTGCAATCCGGTCGCCTCGGGCAAGCCGAAGAGGATGTTCATGTTTTGCACCGCTTGGCCAGCAGCTCCTTTGACCAGGTTATCGATGACCGAGAGAATCACCACCGTATCGCCACCCTGCGGCCGGTGCACCGCAATACGACAGAAATTGGCAGAACGCACCGAACGGGTTTCCGGATGCCCCCCCGCCGGCAACACATCGACAAAATACTCGCTGGCATAATGTTGTTCATACAGCGCCTGCAAATCCACCTCTTTAGTGAGGCGCGCATAGAGCGTGGCATGAATGCCGCGAATCAAGGGCGTCAGATGCGGCACAAAAGTAAGCCCGACGGATGCGCCCGCCCGCCGCGACAAGCCCTGAACAATTTCCGGAAGATGGCGGTGCCCGGCCACGCCATAGGCCTTGAAATTGTCCGACGCCTCGCTGAAAAGCGTCGCCACCTCGGCTTTGCGCCCCGCGCCGGAGACACCTGATTTACAGTCAGCGACAAGGCCCTGTAGCTCTATCGCGCCCGCCTCGATGAGCGGCATGAAACCAAGCTGCACCGCGGTCGGGTAGCACCCCGGATTGGCGATCACCCGTGCGCCCTTGATTTCGCTGCGATTGATTTCCGGCAGCGCATATACCGCCTCGGCAACAAGTTCCGGGCAAGCATGCGTCATACCGTACCACTTTTCCCATAGGGGAATATCCTTGATACGGAAATCCGCCGCCAGGTCGATCACCTTCACACCGGCGTCCACCAGTGCCTTGGCCTGTTGCATGGCAACGCCGTTGGGGGTGGCGAAGAACACCACGTCGCAGCGATGCAGAGGCGCTTCAGCCGGGTCCTGAAATTTCAGATTTACGCGCCCGCGCAGGTTGGGGAACATGTCGCTCACCGCCATTCCGGCTTCCTTGCGCGACGTGATGGCTTCCAGATGCGCTTCGGGGTGCTGCGCCAGCAAGCGCAGCAACTCGACACCGGTGTACCCCGTGCCACCGACAATCCCCACCTTGATCATAACAACGCCTCTGCGACAGAAAGACACTAATCATAAAAGGACGCACATCGTTAGGCAACCAAACAGGCAATAAAAAAGCCGCCCATGGGCGGCTTTTTCGGCACCAGCGCAGATTAACGCTTGGAGAACTGCTTTGCGCGACGTGCTTTGCGCAAACCAACTTTCTTCCGTTCCACTTCGCGAGCATCGCGAGTAACCAGACCGGCTTTGGAAAGTTCGCTTTTCAGGCTTGCATCGTAGTCGATCAGGGCACGCGTAATACCGTGACGCACTGCACCAGCCTGACCAGACTCACCGCCACCAGCCACGTTGACCATGATGTCAAAAGTGGTGAGGTTGTTGGTCAGTTCCAGCGGTTGACGCACGACCATGCGGCCCGTTTCACGGGAAAAAAACACGTCCACAGGCTTGCCGTTGACGACGATATTGCCGGAACCAGACTTCAAGAACACACGTGCTACAGAGCTCTTGCGGCGGCCGGTACCATAGTTGTAATTACCGATCATGGCGTTTCCTTAGATTTCCAATGCCTTAGGCTGTTGCGCGACGTGCTGATGCTCCGGCCCGCTGTAGCACTTGAGTTTTTTCAGCATGGCGTAGCCCAGAGGGCCTTTCGGCAGCATGCCCTTGACTGCTTTTTCCAGCACACGGCCGGGAAAGCGCTGTTGCAGCTTGGTGAAGTTGGTGGTGTAAAGACCGCCGGGGTAACCGCTGTGACGATGATACAGCTTGTCTTCGGCCTTGTTGCCGGTCACGCGCAGTTTTTCAACGTTGACGACAACGATATAATCGCCGGTGTCCACGTGCGGAGTGTATTCAGGCTTGTGCTTGCCGCGAAGACGCGATGCGATTTCGCTGGCCAACCGCCCCAAAACTTTATCGGTGGCGTCCACCACGAACCAATCACGCTTGACTTCGTGCGATTTCGCAGAAAAAGTTTTCATGCAGGAATCCAGTTACTCAAATGGAGAAAGGGGCGCATTTTATTCCAGCTTCTGCCTCCCTGTCAAATAAAAACAGGACAGGGCTATAACTCGTCGGTTTTAGGCAGCACCCAATCTGGTAATATTGCCATATCTCGCGCCGCTCATGGCGCATCAACCAAGAGGAACTGTCAATGAAGGCACGTATCAAATGGGCCGGGGAAGCCAGCTTCATCGGCGAAACCGAAAGCAGCCACGCGGTGGTGATGGATGGGCCTCCCGAAATGGGTGGACGCAACATCGGACCGCGCCCCATGGAAATGCTGCTGCTCGGTACCGGTGGCTGCACTTCTTTCGACGTGGTGCACATACTGAAGAAGAGTCGTCAGCAGATTTCCGACTGCGTGGCTGAAATCGAAGCCGAACGGGCAAGCGAAGATCCCAAGATTTTCACCAAAATTCACATTCATTTTATCGTGACCGGTAAAGCTCTGAAGCCTGAACAGGTGGAACGTGCGGTGAAGCTCTCGGCCGAAAAATACTGCTCGGCGTCCATCATGCTGGGCAAGAGCGCCGAAATAACCCATGACTTCGAGATTATCGAGCAAGCCTAGCTCGGCTTCATATGTTAAACGCATTGCAAAATCGGTACGCATCACCTAAACTGATTTTCACTCTTTTTGGTTGGCCTTAATATGCTGTTTATTAAACATAATATTTGCATCAGCCAGTGCATGATTGCAGGGCTTGCAGTTTTCGCCTTCAATGCCGCTCATGCCGAAATCTACAAGCAGGTGGATGCGCAAGGCCGCGTTACCTATTCCAACGTGCCGATGAAGGGCGCTACCAAGTTAAACCTGGAGCCACTCAACACGGTGCCGGCAACACGCTCCAAAGCGAGCACGCCATCCCCTTCCGGCTTCCCCAAAGTGGACGGCGACACGCAGAAAAAGCGTGACGACACGAGACGCAAAATTTTGGAAGACGAACTCGCTGCAGAAGAAAAACTGCTGATGGAAGCCTCAGCGCAGAAGGATGCAACGGCGATCTCACTGCATGAAAAGAATGTTGCCGCCCTGAAAAAAGAACTTGCCAATATCAAGTGACGCCGCTGTCCTTCCTCGGCCTGGAGCACCTCTCCACGGCGGCCATCCTCCTTGACGCGCATTTCCGCATCGCCTACGCAAATCCTGCCGCGGAGAACTTGTTCGAAATCAGCCTGAGCCACATCAACGGCCTGGGTCTGCCGCAAACTTTCGGGCCAGCGACCACGCTGACCTCAGCCGCCGAACAGGCTCTCTCCAGCAACACCAGCGTAACCGAGCACGAGCTCATTTTCCCCAACGCGAGCAATACCCTGCTTTCCGTCAGTTGCACTATTACGCCAGTGGAAATCGGGCCAGTCCGGCTTATTCTGGAATTCCACCAGATCGACAAGCAACTCAAAATCGCACGGGAAGAACGCATGCTGCTGCAACAGCAGGCTAACCGCGAGTTGCTGCGCAATCTTGCCCATGAAATCAAGAACCCGCTCGGCGGATTACGGGGAGCCGCACAACTGCTGGAGCTTGAGCTACCCAAGCCGGAACTCAGGGAATACACCCAGGTGATCATCAAAGAAGCGGATCGCCTGCAGTCCCTGATGGACCGCATGCTCACCCCGCACCGCCTGCCGCAATACCGGCTCATCAACATTCACGAAGTACTGGAGCGCGTGCGCAGCCTTTTGCTGGCGGAGCACCCGCAAGGCATCGTCATCCGCCGCGATTACGACACCAGCCTGCCGGATATCTCCGCCGACCAGGAACAACTCATCCAGGTGATGCTGAACATCGCCCGCAACGCGGCCCAGGCGATGCACGGCCAGGGGGAAATCACCCTGCGCACGCGCATTGCCAGGCAAGTCACGCTGGCAAAAAAGCGTTACAGGCTCGCACTGATGATACAAATTATCGATAATGGCCCCGGCATCCCCGAGAACATTCGCGAGAAGATTTTCTACCCCCTCGTTTCGGGCCGCGAAGGCGGCAGCGGGTTGGGCCTGACCCTGGCGCAAACTTTTGTCGCCCAGCACCACGGCTCGGTCGAATGCGACAGTCAGCAGGGCCGCACGTGCTTTACAATACTGCTGCCGGTAACCGAGCCTTCCCACTAAATCTATTTAAGTAGCCTACATGAAACCGATCTGGATTATCGACGACGACCGTTCTATCCGCTGGGTGTTTGAAAAAACGCTGACGCGCGCCGGGCTGGATTTCAAGACTTTCGCTTCCGCGCAGGAAGCCTTGGCGGCCATGGAAACATCCACTCCCCAGGTCGTGGTGAGCGACATCCGCATGCCCGGCGAATCCGGACTGGAACTATTGCAGCAACTGAAGCAGCGCTTTCCCACTCTGCCGGTGATCATCATGACCGCCCATTCCGACCTGGAAAGTGCCGTTGCGGCATTCCAGGGCGGCGCTTTCGAATACCTTCCCAAGCCCTTCGACATTGAACACGCCGTCGAACTGATCCGCCGTGCCGTCGATGAAAGCATGAGCCAGAGCGGAACGCAGGAAGCACTCGAAGGAGCACCTGAAATTCTCGGACAGGCGCCGGCGATGCAGGAAGTGTTTCGCGCCATCGGCCGTCTTTCCCAGTCACATGTCACGGTATTGATCAACGGGGAGTCCGGCACCGGCAAGGAATTGGTGGCATGCGCGCTGCACCGCCACAGCCCGCGCGCCGACAAGCCCTTTATCGCCATCAACACCGCAGCCATTCCGCGCGACCTGCTGGAGTCGGAACTTTTTGGCCACGAGCGCGGCGCCTTCACCGGCGCCCAGGCCATGCGGCGCGGACGCTTCGAGCAAGCCGACGGCGGCACCCTGTTCCTCGACGAAATCGGCGACATGCCGCCCGAGCTGCAAACACGCCTGTTGCGCGTCCTCTCCGACGGCCAGTTCTATCGCGTCGGTGGCCATTCGCCGATCAAGGTCAACGTGCGCGTCATCGCCGCCACCCACCAGGACATGGAACAACGCGTCAAGCAGGGATTGTTCCGCGAAGACCTGTTCCACCGTCTCAACGTCATTCGCTTGCGTCTGCCGCCGTTGCGCGAAAGACGCGAGGACATCCCGCTGCTGGCGAAATCGTTTTTGCAGAAAAGCGCGCAGGAACTGGGTGTGGAGGCGAAAAAGCTTTCCGACGCCACCCTCAAGTATCTCGCCAGCCTGCCCTGGAGCGGCAACGTGCGCCAGCTGGAAAACGTCTGCCACTGGATCACCGTCATGGCGCCCGGCCAGAACGTTGAAGTCGCGGACCTGCCTCCGGAATTGCGCGAAGAAAGCCACGCCCCCGCTGCCACGGACTGGATTACAGCACTGGAACTGGTGGCCAACGACGCCTTCAATCGCGGCGAGAAAGGCATCATGGAAAACCTCACCCACCAGTTCGAGCGCGCCCTGATCTCCCAGGCGCTCAAGCACACCGCGGGAAGAAGAATCGAAGCAGCACTATTGCTCGGCCTCGGGCGCAATACTCTGACGCGGAAAATTCAGGAGCTGGGCATGGAAGACGGCGGAGAAGCCTGAGCCTTCTCCATCAGTTGTGCCGCCTCATGCTGCAGGAACTCCTTGAAACCCGCCGCCACCGGGGATAGCCGCTTGTTCTGACGATGCACCACGAACCAGTGCCGCACAATGGGGAATGACTCCACGTCCAGGATGGCCAGACGGCGCGTTTCCAGTTCCAGCGCCACGGTGTGCAGCGACACGATGCCCAGCCCCATGCCCGCCTGCACCGCCTGCTTGATGGCCTCGTTGGTGCTCATCACCATGCCGGTATTGAACGCGATGCCGTGCTCCTGGAAGAAACGCTCCATGGCGCTGCGCGTGCCCGAGCCCGCTTCGCGCACGAGGAAGGTCTCCCCTGACAGCTGCTGTACCGGTATGTTTTTTTTGCCGGCCAGCGCGTGGTTCGGTGAGGCGATCACCACCAGCGGGTTCAGCATGAACGACTCGGCGGTCAGGTCCTGACCCTCCGGCGGCTGGCCCATGATCGCGAGGTCGGTTTCATTGTTGGCCAATTGCTGCAGCAGCACTTCGCGGTTGGTGACGTCAAGATTGATCGTGACGGCAGGATGGCGCTGGCAGAAGTTCGCCAGCAGCTGCGGGGCGAAGTAATTCGCGGTACTCACCACGGTAATTTTCAGCCGCCCGAGTTCCAGCCCTTTCATGCGCGACAGCACGCCCTCCATCTCGTCCAGCTGCTCGGCAATGGAGCGGCTGTAATGGAACATTTCCTGCCCCGCCTCGGTGAGAAAAATCTTTTTCCCCATCTGCTCGAACAAGGGCAAACCGACGCTTTCCTCCAATTGCTTTACCTGCATAGATACAGCCGGTTGGCTTAAATGGAGCGACTCGGCCGCGCGCGAAAAACTGCGCTGGCGAGCCACCGCCTCAAACACTTTCAACTGGCGCAACGTGAGGTGTAACATGGGCACTCAACTCCATTCAGCCATAAGCTAATACTTATGGTAACAATCATAACAATTTAATGTTTCTTATACAAATTGATACGTATAGTGCTCGTCATCGCATCAGAATCATTCCCACGGGAATACATTTATAACCACAGGAGAAAGTAATGGATCAATCAGCACGTTACGCCGACCTTAGTCTGAAAGAAGAAGACCTGATCAAGGGCGACAAGCACATCCTCGTTGCTTACCATATGCAGCCTGCCACTGGCTATGGCTACCTGGAAGTGGCCGCTCACATTGCCGCCGAATCCTCCACCGGAACCAACGTTGAAGTCAGCACCACCGACGATTTCACCAAGGGCGTGGACGCACTGGTATATGAGATCGACGAAGCCAAGGGCGTGATGAAAGTCGCTTACCCGAATGACCTCTTCGACCGCAACGTCACCGACGGCCGCGCCATGCTGGTTTCGTTCCTGACGCTGGCGATTGGTAACAACCAGGGCATGGGCGACGTGAAACAACTGCAAATGCAGGACTTCTATGTTCCCTGGTCCATGCTGCGCCAGTTCGATGGCCCGGCCAAGGACATCACCGACATGTGGGACATCCTGGGTCGCCCACGCGTCAATGGTGGCTACATCTCCGGCACCATCATCAAGCCCAAGCTGGGTCTGCGCCCCGAGCCGTTCGCCAAGGCTGCTTACCAGTTCTGGCTGGGTGGCGATTTCATCAAGAACGATGAACCACAGGGCAACCAGGTGTTCTGCCCGGTCAAAAAAGTGATCCCGCTGGTGTATGACGCCATGAAGCGCGCCATGGACGAAACCGGCCAGGCCAAGCTGTTCTCCATGAACATCACCGCTGACGACCATTATGAAATGCTCGCCCGCGCTGATTTCGCGCTGGAAACCTTTGGCCCGGATGCCAACAAGGTTGCATTCCTGGTTGACGGCTATGTCGGCGGCCCCGGCATGATCACTACTGCCCGTCGTCAGTACCCTGGCCAATACCTGCACTACCACCGTGCCGGTCACGGCGCTGTGACTTCGCCATCCTCCGTGCGTGGTTACACTGCCTTCGTGCTGGCCAAGATGTCTCGTCTGCAAGGCGCTTCCGGCATCCACGTCGGCACCATGGGCTACGGCAAGATGGAAGGCGGCAAGGACGACCGCGCCATCGCTTACATGATCGAGCGTGATTCCGCTGATGGCCCTTACTACCATCAGGAATGGCACGGCATGAAGCCCACCACCCCGATCATCTCCGGCGGCATGAACGCGCTGCGCCTGCCAGGCTTCTTCGAAAACCTGGGCCACGGCAACGTGATCAACACCTCCGGTGGCGGCTCCTACGGCCACATCGACAGCCCGGCAGCCGGCGCAATCTCCCTGCGTCAGTCCTACGAGTGCTGGAAGTCTGGTGCCGACCCGATCGAATTCGCGAAAGAGCACAAAGAGTTCGCGCGCGCTTTCGAGTCTTTCCCCAAAGACGCCGACAAGATCTTCCCGGGCTGGCGCGAAAAACTGGGCGTACACAAGTAAGCTCAAGATTCAAAGCTATGTAGCGAAACGCGCCCCCACTTTGCTGGGGGCGTTTTTTTCCGGGTGAAGAAACCCCTTTTCTCACGCGGATTACGGAGAAAATCATGACCGAAAACGAAGTTTCAGTGAAGGCTAACGTGAGCGAAGCGAACGTAAAGCAAAGCGGCCGCAACTACAAAGATCAATACAAGGTTCACAAGGAACCTTTCTACCAGCCCCAAAGCAACGAGACGGCGCTTTACGAAGCAGCCTACGCTGCGCGTCTGCCCGTCATGATCAAAGGTCCGACCGGTTGCGGAAAATCCCGCTTCGTCGAACACATGGCCTGGAAACTGGGCAAACCACTGATTACCGTAGCCTGCAACGAGGACATGACGGCATCCGACCTGGTCGGTCGCTACCTGCTCGACGCCAACGGCACGCGCTGGCTGGACGGCCCGCTGACCACGGCAGCACGCATCGGCGCCATCTGCTACCTGGACGAAATCGTCGAAGCGCGCCAGGACACCACGGTGGTGATCCACCCCCTGACCGACCACCGCCGCACCCTGCCGCTGGACAAAAAGGGCGAACTGCTCGAAGCGCACCCCGACTTTCAGCTGGTCATTTCCTACAATCCGGGCTACCAGAGCCTGATGAAGGACCTCAAGCAATCCACCAAGCAGCGTTTTACCGCTTTCGAGTTCGATTATCCGGAAGCCAAGCTGGAAGCCGCCATCGTGGCCAAGGAAACCGGCATGAGCGAGGAACTGGCGAGCAAACTGGTCAAAATCGGCACCACCGCACGCAACCTCAAGGGCCACGGTCTGGACGAAGGCATTTCGACCCGCCTGCTGGTCTACGCAGCCACCCTCATCAAGGGCGGCGTGGAGCCCCGCGACGCCTGCCGCATGGCGCTGGTGCGCCCAATCACCGACGATGCGGACATCCGCGACACGCTGGATCACGCCATCGATGCGACCTTTGCTTAAAAGGATATAACCGTGGTTGAGGCGAACACAGAGTACGAACATCCCTTGATGAAGGGCTACCGCGAACAGCTCAACTGCGGCTTTCCTCAGGTCAAGGATGTCTTCGACGATTGCATGGCGGAAGCACTCTCCATGTTGTCGAAGGACGGCATCACCGCCTACCTGGAGGGGGCTGGCTTTCTGTGCAGGATGGGGCGCGGTGTCGAGCCGACGCTTGTTTTCCTCGAGGAATGGCCCTCAGTCGCCAAAAATCTCGGCGAGTCCGCCCTGCCGGCGATCATGGAATTCATCCACAAAATGCACAAGTCGCCCAACGGCAAGGCGATCGTGCCCTTCCTGCAGACGCTGGCAGCCGCGTCCCGAAGACTCCACTCCCAGGAGCAGATGCAGGATTACATGGAACTGGCGCTGGATTTCATGAGCCGCACCACCGGGTCAATTCACGGTATTCACACCACCTTCGCCAGCCCCGGCCTGCCCGAGCTATTTGCCCAGACGCCCTACCTGCTTAGCCAGATTTCCCTGCAGGGGCTGAAAAACTGGGTCGAGTACGGCATCCGCAATTATGGCGACCACCCCGAACGGCAGATCGACTACTTCAGCCAGCAATCGGCGGACAGCAAGGCCGTCATGCAGCGCGAACGCCACGGCACCCTGCTGGTGGATCATGAACGCAAGCTGGGCCTCTATCTGCGCGGACTGTGGGAACACCACGATTACCTGATTCCCTATTCCCTGGGCTTCGACGAGCTGCGCAAACCCATCCCCTACTATGACAAGCTGGGTATCCGCCTGCCGGATGTGCATGACGACCTGAACGGCATTTCCGGTATAGACCGCTACCGCGCTACCCTTGCCCATATCATGGGCCACAAGCGTTGGACGACCGCCATATTTGCCGACAACTTCAGCCCCTTCCAGCGCATGTCAGTCGAATTTCTCGAAGACTCCCGCGTGGAGCATCTCGCCATGCAGGAATACCCCGGCCTGCGCCGTATCTTCATGGGCTTGCACCCCGTTCCGGCGGAAAATGCTTGCGATCCGGAGAAGGAATCCGCCATCCGCCATCGTCTGGCCATGCTGTCACGAGCCATCCTCGACCCGAAGCACCCTTACCAGGATCCGCTGATTATCGACTTCGCCCAGCGCTTTCATGACCTGATGCAAGGGGGAAATTCCAGCACCCAGGAAATAGCCGATCTGGCTGTATCTTTCGGTGCCAAGGCGCGCCGCCAGAGCGACCAGTTGCCCAAGATTCACTTCAAGGACACCGAGGTCAGCTACCGCGACGACAACAGGCAGATGTGGAAATTTATCGAGGAAGGCGACGAAGAAGAGGCGTTCGACCAGCAACGCAAGGTCGATGAAGGCGAAGAGATCAAGGGTCTGCCGCCGCGCCACTACCCCGAGTGGGACTATCTCAGCCAGACCTTCCGCCCGGACTGGGTAAGCGTATACGAGGCATTACATCCCAAAGGCAACGCGGCCGACATCGACAAGCTGCTGGCGAAAAACGCTGCCCTCGCCAAGCGCCTGAAACGCATGCTGGACCTGCTCAAGCCACAGGAAAAAGTGCGCATCCGCTATCAGGAAGAAGGCAGCGAACTGGACCTGGATATCGCCTTGCGCTCCCTGATTGACTTCAAGAGCGGCGCCAGTCCTGACCCGCGCATCAACATGAGCCACAAGACCAGCGGGCGCGACATCGCCGTGATGCTGCTGCTTGACCTGTCGGAATCCCTCAACGAAAAAGTCGCTGGAACCGAGCAAACCATTCTCGAACTCAGTCAGGAAGCAGTCTCGCTGCTGGCCTGGTCGATCGACAAACTGGGCGACCCCTTCGCCATCGGCGGCTTCCACTCCAACACCCGGCACGACGTGCGCTATCTGCACGTCAAGGGCTACAGCGAGAAATGGGATGACGAAGTTAAAGGCCGCCTGGCGGCGATGTCCGCGCAATACTCCACCCGCATGGGCGCCGCCATGCGCCACGCCGCCCACTACCTGGAAAACCAGAAGGCCGAGAAGAAACTCATGCTCATCCTCACCGACGGCCAGCCCGCCGACGTGGACACCAAGGACGAGCGCATGCTCATCGAGGATGCGCGGCAAGCCGTGAAGGAACTGGACTCCAAGAGCATTTACACCTATTGCATCAACCTCGACCCCAAGGCGGACGAATATGTTAGCGACATTTTCGGCAAGCAGTACACCGTGGTGGACAACATTCAGCGCCTGCCGGAACGCCTGCCGGAACTGTTCATGGCGCTCACCAAGTAAACCATATGATATTCGACACCCTTGCCAACGCTGATCGCTACGTCGCCCTGCATGCGCTGTTTCCGCGCGCCTTCGAGTTCCTGCGCAACACCGATCTGAAAGCACTGGCTCCCGGGCGCTATCCCATCGAAGGCGAGCGTCTGTTCGCGATTGTCGAGACAGCTCCAGGGCGCAGCCGCGAGCAGGCCAAACTGGAGCGTCACCGCAAATACATCGACATCCAGTTCGTGCTCGAGGGCACGGACGAGATGGGATGGAAAGCGGTGAGCGAATGCAACGAGCCGGTCGCCGATTACCGTGCCGAGAAGGACATCCAGTTCTTCCGCGATGCGCCGGCGAGCTGGATTGCCACGCCGCCGGGCGCCTTCTGCATTTTTTTCCCGGAAGATGCGCACGCTCCACTGGTGAGCAATGGTCAAATCCGCAAGGTGATTCTCAAGATTGCGGCGCATGAAGTAATAACGAACGCTTGAAAATTTCCACGCCCCTGCCCGAAATCCAGTCCCGGCTGCACAGCCTCGCCAGCCCGGAAACCGCCCGCATCCTGCAGAGATTCTTCAAAACCGCGCCGGGGCAGTATGGCGCGGGAGATGTGTTCCTCGGCATCAAGGTTCCCGCAATCCGTGCGGTGGCCAAGGAATTCCCGGATGTAGGACTCGATACCACGCTCGACCTGCTCCACTCCCGCTTTCACGAGACGCGTTTACTGGCGCTACTTTTTCTGCTGCGTCATTTTTCTGCCGGCGATGCTCTTGAGCGCCGCAACGTATATCAGGCCTATCTAGCCAACACTGCCTGGATCAACAACTGGGATCTGGTGGACCTTTCCGCGCCGCCTGTGGTTGGCGCTTATCTGGCGGATCAGGCGCGCGACCCGGTATACCAGCTGGTTCGCTCGCCCTCCCTGTGGGAACGTCGCATCGCCGTGGTGGCGACCCTGCATTTCATCCGCAGCGGCGATTTCGACGACATTCTGCTGCTCGCCGAACATCTGTTGAATGACCGGGAAGACCTGATGCACAAGGCTACCGGCTGGATGCTGAGAGAAGTGGGCAAGCGCGACCAGGCACGGCTGGAAATTTTTCTCGGTCTGCATGGCCGGAACATGCCGCGCACCATGCTGCGCTATGCCATCGAACGCTTTCCGGAAACTTTGCGCCAGGCTTACCTGAGAAGATGATCGGGCAAGTTCCGGGCTCCCTCAATCCGGGGTAAAATCCGGGCTTACGATTTTTTAGGAATTCCCATGACCGAAGCTCTGTTCCAAACCGATATCAAGAGCCTGAAGCTGCTCAATCGCGGCAAGGTGCGTGACATCTACGAAGTGGATAGCGAAAAGCTGCTGATCGTCACGACCGACCGCCTTTCCGCCTTCGACGTCGTACTGCCCACCCCGATCCCCGGCAAAGGCGCGGTGCTGACAGGAGTTTCCAATTTCTGGTTCGACAAGCTCAAACACATCGTACCCAACCAGCTCACCGGCGTGTCGGCTGAATCCGTGGTCGCGGACAACGAAAAAGATCAGGTCGCCGGCCGTGCCCTGGTGGTCAAGAAGCTCAAGCCCCTGCCGATCGAAGCCATTGTGCGCGGCTACCTGGTCGGCTCCGGCTGGAAGGAATACCAGAAAAGCCAGAGCGTGTGCAGCATTGCGCTGCCCGCAGGAATGCGCGAAGCCGACAAGCTGCCGCAACCGCTGTTCACCCCGTCTACCAAGGCCGAAGTCGGCGCCCACGACGAGAACATCAGCTACGCCAAAGCCGAAGAACTGCTCGGCTCGGCGCTGGCTGGAAAAGTGCGCGACGTGTGTATTGCGCTTTATCTCGAAGCCGCCGAATACGCCGCCACCAAGGGCATCATCATCGCCGACACCAAGTTCGAGTTCGGCCTGGACGAGGGCGGCGAGCTATACCTCATCGACGAAGCCCTGACACCCGATTCCTCGCGCTTCTGGCCCGCCGACCAATACCAGCCCGGCGCCAACCCGCCCAGCTTCGACAAGCAATACGTGCGCGACTGGCTGGAGTCCATCGGCTGGAACAAGAAACCGCCCGCACCGGAACTTCCGCCGGAAGTCGCGGCAAAAACCGGCGAAAAATATCGAGAAGCCTTGAACAGGTTAACCGGAAACTAGGAGAACGCGCGTGGCAACGACCAAGAAGACCCCAGCCAGGAAACCCACCGCCAAGATACTGGTAGGCATCCTCACCGGCAGCCCCAACGATTTGCCCACCGTGGTCAAGGTGCGCGACACACTGAACGAACTCGGCATCGCCAGCGAAATCGTGGTGGCCTCGGCGCACCGCACCCCCGACAAGGTTACCGCCTACATCGACCGTGCCCACAAGGAAGGCGTGCAGGTGCTGATCGGCTGCGCCGGCATGGCCGCCCACCTGGCTGGCGTCATCGCCGGCCACACGCACCTGCCGGTGATCGGCTTGCCGCTCTCGGGAGGGGTGGTGTCCGGCCTCGATGCGCTGCTCTCTACCGTCCAGATGCCGCCCGGTGTCCCTGTCGCCACCGTGGCTGTGGACGGCAGCAAGAACGCAGCCATGCTGGCTGCACGCATCCTGGCGTTGAAATATCCGGAAATCAATCTGGCGCTGGGAAAAGCGGCGAAGAAAGAACGCGCCCGTTACGAACAGAACGCAGATGAGGCGCTGGCGAAATTGACCGCCCACTGATTGACGGATTGTGTGGCGGTAAAATAAAAGGGTTAAGCATTTCTGCTTAACCCTTTTTGTTTGGTGCCGGATGTCGGAATCGAACTGACGACCTTCGCATTACAAGTGCGCTGCTCTGCCAACTGAGCTAATCCGGCAATGGGGCTGCATTATAAGTGCGTTGGCCCGCTTAGACAAATCATGTTTTAGTTATTTTACGACCTTCAGGGACGGCTTGCCGCGCTTCGGACCGGGATCGTCTGGTTGGGGCGCCACCGGTGCGGGCAAGTCCTCTCCTTCGGAAATAGGTTCCTCACGACCAAAAAACAGGCCCTGGCCGTTTTCCTTGGCGTAAATGCCGAGCACCGCACCGACGGGCACGAAGATTTCGCGTGCCACGCCGCCGAAGCGGGCGTTGAAGCTCACCCATTCGTTGTCGATAGTGAGGTTGGGAGTCGCACCGGCACCGATGTTGAGAACGATTTCGCCATCCTTGACGAACTCCATCGGAACCTGGCAATTCTTATCCACCGCCACCGTCAGATAGGGCGTCAGGCCGCTGTCCGCGCACCACTCGTAAATGGCGCGCATCAAGTAGGGTTTGGTCGAGATTTCCTGCGTCACGGCGGTTTACTTGCGCATCGCCTTCTCCGACGGCGTCATGGCTTCGATATAAGCCGGCCGGGAGAAAATACGCTCGGCGTACTTGAGCAGGGGAGCGGCCTGTTTCGGCAACTCGATGCCATAGAAATCGAGACGCCACAGCAACGGCGCGATCGCCACGTCCAGCATGGAGAACTCGTCGCCCAGCATGTGCTTCTGCTTGGAGAAGATGGGCGCCAGCTGGGTGAGATTGTCGCGAATAATGGTGCGAGCCTTGTCCGCGGCTTTCTGATTACCTTTAACGATGTCTGCGATGTGCGCGAACAGTTCCTGCTCGAAACGGTAGAGAAAGAGACGGGCACGGGCGCGCATCACCGGATCGGCCGGCATCAGTTGCGGATGCGGGAAACGCTCATCGATGTATTCGTTGATGATGTTGGATTCGTGCAGAATCAGGTCGCGTTCGACCAGCACCGGCACCTGGTTGTAGGGGTTCATCACAGCCAGGTCTTCCGGCTTGTTCTGCAGGTCGACATCGATAATTTGGAAATCCATGCCTTTTTCGAACAGCACGATGCGGCAGCGCTGGCTGAAGGGGCAGGTGGTTCCGGAGTAGAGGGTCATCATGGAGTTATGCTTCCTCTGAATATGGGTTCAAAAATTAACGGAGCAAAAAATACGGCGCCGGTTACGCTCTGAAAGCGTACCGGCGCACGGAGTTCCCGCGTGGGAAAGCGGCTTAGTGAATATCTTTCCAGAACTCTTTCTTGAGGTAATAGGCAACCACACCGAAGAAGGCCAGGAACAGCAGCACATACACACCAAGGCGCATGCGGATTTGCTGGGCAGGCTCGCCCATGTAGACCAGGTAGTTGACCAGGTCTGCGACCATTGCGTCATATTCCGGCGCGGTCATGGTACCGGGCTTGACCAGCACCAGCTTGCTGGTTTCATGCTCGCCGTGTTTTTCCACGTGCAATTCCTGATCGCCTTGCAGGCTGTACAGTACATGCGGCATGCCGACCTTGTCGAATACGGTGTTGTTCCAGCCGGTCGGACGGGTGTCGTCGCGGTAGAAGCCGCGCAGGTAGGTGTAAAGGAAGTCCGCACCGCGGGAACGGGCGATCACGGTCAGGTCGGGCGGAGTGGCGCCGAACCACACCTTGGCATCCTCTTTCTTCATGGCCACGTTCATGGGCTCGCCCACTTTTTCGGCCGCGAACATCAGGTTGTCCTTGATCTGGTCGTTGGTCAGACCGATGTCCTGCAAGCGGTTGTAACGCATGTACGACGCGCTGTGGCAGCTCAGGCAGTAGTTGACGAAAGTCTTCGCCCCGCGCTGCAGCGACGCCTTGTCGTTCAGATCGTAAGGCGCCTTGTCGAGGTGCAAGCCCACGTTTGCCTGGGCCACCACCGGTGCTGCCAGAGCCAGCAACAACAGTTTTTTGATTATGTTCATGTTAACGAATCCCATTCTATGCGTTCTCATTAACCCGTCACCCGGGCTGGCTCAGGCTTGGTCTTGTCGATCTTGGTATACCACGGCATCAGGAAGAAGAAGGCGAAATAGATCGCGCTCAAAATCTGGGCAAAGATGGTATAGAGCGGAGTGGATGGCAGCACGCCAAGCACACCTAGACCGACGAAGCTAAAGACGAACAGGCCGAGCCAAACCTTGTATACCGTGCCGCGATAGCGGATCGATTTGACCTTGCCCTTGTCCAGCCATGGCAGGAAGAACAGGATCATCACCGCGACACCCATGGCGATCACGCCGGGGAACTGCGAACCGAACATCGGCGGCACAGCGCGCAGAATGGCGTAGAACGGAGTGAAGTACCAGACCGGTGCAATATGTGCCGGGGTCTTGAACGGGTCAGCCGGAACAAAGTTGTTGTATTCCAGGAAATAACCGCCCATGTCCGGTGCGAAGAACACAATTGCCGAGAACACCATCAGGAACACCACTACGCCGACAATATCCTTCACCGTGTAATAAGGGTGGAAGGGGATGCCGTCCAGCGGAATGTGGGTAACCGGGTCCTTGTTCTTCTTGATCTCGATGCCATCCGGGTTGTTAGAGCCGACTTCGTGCAGCGCAAGAACGTGAGCGACCACCAGGCCGAGCAGCACCAGCGGAACGGCGATCACGTGGAAGGCGAAGAAGCGATTCAAGGTGGCGTCGCCGATAACGTAGTCACCGCGAATCCATACCGAAATGTCCGGACCGACAAAAGGAATGGCGGTGAACAGGTTGATAATCACCTGGGCGCCCCAGAAGGACATCTGGCCCCAGGGCAGCAGGTAGCCCATGAAAGCTTCAGCCATCAGCGCCAGGTAGATCAGCATGCCGAAGATCCAGAGCAGTTCGCGCGGTTTGCGATAGGAACCGTACATCAGGCCGCGCATCATGTGCAGATACACCACGATGAAGAACGCCGAAGCGCCGGTCGAGTGCAAGTAGCGGATCAGCCAGCCCCATGGCACGTCGCGCATGATGTATTCCACCGAGGCAAACGCCATGGCGGTATCAGGCTTGTAGTTCATGGTGAGGAAAATGCCGGTAACGATCTGCATCACCAGCACCAGCAGTGCCAGGGAACCGAAGAAGTACCAGAAATTGAAGTTCTTTGGTGCGTAGTACTCGGAAAGATGCGCCTTCCAGTTGGAAGTCAGCGGGAAGCGCTCGTCAATCCAGCCAACCAGTTTAGTCAGACTGTTCATTTAATTAGGCCCCCTTGCTGTCATCACCGACCAATAACCGGCCGTTGGCGAGATACTTGTGTTTCGGAATAACCAGATTGGTCGGCGCGGGAACTCCGGAATATACGCGCGCTGCCATGTCGAAACGGGAACCGTGGCAGGGGCAGAAGAAGCCGCCGGCCCAGTCGGAACCCAGATCGGCAGGGGCCATTTCAGGGCGGTAGGTCGGCGAGCAGCCCAAGTGGGTGCAGATACCGACTGCCACGAGAATTTCAGGCTTGATGGAACGAGTAGCGTTCTTGCAGTAGTCGGGTTGCTGCGGCACTTCCGACTTGGCGTCGACCAGCTTGTCATCATGCTTGCTGAGCAAAGCGAGCATTTCCTTGGTGCGGTTGACAACCCACACCGGCTTGCCTTGCCACTCGACGTTCAAGATCATGCCCGGTTCGATTTTGCTGATATCCACTTCCACCGGTGCGCCCGCCGCTTTGGCGCGCTCACTGGGCAGCATGCTCATGACAAAAGGTATAACGGCACCTACCGCCGCTACCCCGCCGACTGCAGTAGTGGCGGCGATCAGAAACCTCCGCTTGCTGCGATCCACTTCATTCATACTCATATCCACATCCCTGTTCAACGAGACCGAAAAAATTTAAAACCCGGATTGTACCGAATTTTTACCAGACAATTCCATCCTTTTATGAGGAAAAATTAGATTTCGCTAATAATCCAGTTTATTTTCCGCTTCCGACAATTCTTCGGGCGTGTTGATGTTGCGAAAAATCAACTCATCCTCGAATGAAACCGCGATGGCACGCAATCCGTCCTGCCATTCGCCCACCCGACGCCCGCCGCGCGCGATGAAATCGCCCAATCCGGCGCGCAAATGGCTGTAGCCGAGACAGATCACCCGCTGCAAGCGGCCACCGGATGCGGCAACGGCCAGTTCGGCATCGCCTGACAACAAACCATCGCGCAGCCGCTGCACCAGGTCGGGCGGCAAAAATGGGGTATCGCAGGGCACGCTCAGCCAGAGCGGATGTTTCGCGTTTTCCAGCGCGCGGTGCAACCCGGCCAGCGGACCGGGGAAATCGGGCATAGCGTCCGGCAGCACGGCAAAGCCCAACTCGCGGTAGCGCTCCAGGTTGCGATTGGCGCTGATCAGCACCTCGTCCACCTGGGGCGCGATGCTGTCCACCACCCAGCTGACCAAGGGCTTGCCGCGCAGCACTTGCAGACCCTTGTCGACTTCGCCCATGCGCTGCCCTCGCCCACCGGCGAGGATAATCGCAGTGACGGCAGGCGCGGTCATTCTTTCAGCAACGCCTGGATCACCGCCCCCGCCAGCATCAGTCCGAACAGCGGCGGCATATAGCTGATGGTGCCGTTCACCGCGCGCGCGCGGCCCGGCCCTTCGACCGGCTCGGGCGGCAGCGGCGCGCTCGGCTGTTCGTCCGAGAAAACTGTAAGAACGCCTTTATAGATACCGTAGTGACGCCCCAGGCGCTTGCGCATCTGCTTGGCCAGCGGGCACATTTCGGTCTTGCCGATGTCGGCGATCTTGATCTTCCCCGGATCGAGCCGGTTACCGGCACCCATGCTGGAAGCGACGCGCAGACCGCGCTTCACGCTCTCGCCCACCAGCGCCACCTTGCAGGCCAGGGAATCGATGGCGTCGACCACGTAATCGCAATCGGGCACCAGATCGTTGACGTTCTCGCTGTTGAGAAAGATGCGCAGGATTTCGAGCTGGCATGCCGGGTTGATGTCCATGATGCGCGCCCGCATCAGCTCGCCCTTGGGCTGACCCACGGTGGAAAGCAGCGCCGGCAGCTGGCGGTTGATATTGCTGGTCGCCACCACGTCATGGTCGAGCAGCGTGATGCGTCCCACACCGGCGCGCGCCAGCGCCTCGGCGCAATAAGAGCCGACGCCGCCCAGCCCGGCGACGAAGACATGCATGCGCGCCAGGGTTTCGATGCCCGCGTCGCCAAGCAGGATGTGGGTGCGTTCGAATTGCGGCAGCAGGCCGCGCGTTTGATCAGACATGTATCTCCGGGGGTTCGACGTGAATAGTGATGGATGTTCGCGGCAGAGCCTCGGCAATCGCAGCCTCGATGCGGTCGCACAAGGCATGCGATTCGCTGACGCTGGCATCGCCGGGCAGCAGCAGATGAAATTCGATAAAGCGGCGCGCTCCCGCCTTGCGCGTACGCAGGTCGTGGAAAGACGCCCCGCTTGGCAACAGGCGCCGCACCTCGGCCTCGATGCGCGCCACCTCGTCCTGCGGCAGAGATGAGTCCATCAAACCGGCCATGGAACGGCGCATCAGACTCACCCCGGTCACGACGATGTTGAAACCGACCGCAACCGCCATGATGGGGTCGAGAATCTGCCACGACGGCGGCGCGAACATCACTACCGAAAGCCCGCCCAGCACCCCGGCGGAAGTCCAGACATCGGTCAGCAGGTGTTTTGCATCCGCCTCGAGGGTGATGCTGTCCTGCCTTACGGCAACCACGAGCATCACCCGCGCAGTGGCGAAATTCACCAGCGCGGCAACCAGGGAAATAACCAGACCTGGACCGAGATCGTGCAACGCCTGAGGGTGGAAGAACCGCTCCACGGCGGTATAAATGATGGACACCGCCGCCACCAGGATCAGGGTTCCCTCGACGCCGCTGGAGAAATACTCCGCTTTGTCGTGCCCATAGGCGTGATCGCTGTCTGCCGGGCGCGCCGCGATGGTCAGCGCCCCGAAAGCGACCAGACCGCCGGCAAGATTGACCAGCGATTCCGCGGCATCGGAAAATAGACTCACCGAATCGGTCAGATACCAGGCACCGAATTTGAGCGCCATGGTGACGAGGGAGGCCGCAATGGAAAGCAGCGCCATGCGCTGCAGGCTATTCAGGCTCATGCCAGCGCTCCCAGCACGGCCCGGGCATTCGCGCTGGTCGCATGCGCTACGTCCGCGATACCGATGCCGCGCAAATCGGCCAGGACTTGTGCGATAAGCGGCAGATACTCCGGGCTGTTGCGCTCCCTGGCGGCGAAAACGGGCGCCATATCCGGCGCATCGGTTTCCAGCACGATCGCTTCCAGCGGCAGCGTCGCCGCCAGCTCGCGCAAACGCGTGGCGCGCGGGTAAGTCATGGCGCCGCCGAAGCCCAGCTTGAAGCCCAGCCCGATGAACGCGTCCGCCTGCTGGCGGCTGCCGTTGAAGGCGTGCGCGATGCCGCCCTTCACTTTGATACGCCGCAAATGCTTGAGAATCCGGTCCTGCGCGCGGCGGATATGCAGCAGCACCGGCAAATCGAAATCCCGCGCGATCTTGAGCTGCTCGGAAAGATAGAACTCCTGCCCTTCCGCATCGAAATCCGGCACGAAGAAATCCAGCCCGATTTCGCCGATCGCCACCGGCTGGTGTTGCGCGACGGCAGCGCGCATCAACGCCAGATCATCCGGGCGCGACCGCGCCACATACATGGGATGAATACCCAGCGCCGCATGGCAGCCGGGATAGTTAGCACGACATGCGAGCACGTCCATGAAATTGGCGTATTCCACCGCTGGCACGACCATGGCCTCCACGCCCGCCGCGCGCGCACGGGCCGCCACCAGGTCGCGGTCGGCGGCGAATTCGGCGGCATCGAGATGGCAGTGCGTGTCGATCAGCATCCCGGGATTGTAACAGCCCGGCATTTTGGGAACCTCTGATTAAGTCAAACGCGGTCGCGACGGGGTATTGCGGGATGCCAGGCAAGGAAAGAGCCGCGCCGTGCAGTCATTCTGCACCAGCGACTCTTGACGCCGCATGGCGCCCGCAATACCCCGTCCCTTCGGGTTACATCGAAAACAGGCTTGCCCTGCGTTGCGCTCCTTGGCGTCGTAGGCACAGCTACGACCTGCGTTGCGCGCCTTGTTCAAGCCTGTTTTCGATGTAACGCGATCCGCGTTTGACTTAATCAGAGGTTCCCTTGCCGCCAGCTTCGGGATCAGTGTAGTATCAGAGCATTTCACTCAGGATTCAGCGCCATGCAGCACAAGAAAACCATCCCCATCCACGAAGCCGTATCGGAAGAAGAGCAGGCTCTCAGCGCCTGCTCCAGCGGCGAACCCTACGCCCTCATGGTGCTGGGCGACAGCATGCTGCCCGAGTTCGAGGACGGCGAAATCATCGTGGTCGAGCCGGAAGGTCTGGCGCGCGACGGCTCCTTCGTGGTGGCCTACCACAACGACGAATACACCTTCCGCCAACTGGTCAGCCACGAACAGAAATGGTTCCTGCGCCCGCTCAACGACATCTACCCGACCGAGGAAATCCCTGGCCTTGAAGCCGTCAAGGGCGTCGTAATCCAGAAAAAGAAGCCGGGCAAACGCAGTTCTTATAAGTCTTACGTTTAACTAGCGCCCGCTTTTTCCCGCATCACCTTGCCACACAGCAGCAACAGCTTCCGCACCGGGGTCGGAATCGCCGCGCCGAGCGCCTCCTGCAGGCCCAGCCACACGCCGCCCGGCTGATTCGCCCGGGGCTGGATGGTTTGCACCTCCAAGCGTTGCGGCCGGATGTGCAGGCGGAAGTGGGTGAAGGTGTGCTGCATGGCGGGAAACGCCTCCAACAGTCCGGTTTCGAAACCGAAACGCGCCAGGCTTACCTCTTGTGGGTCGTCGGCCGGCGAGATCTCGGGAAAACTCCACATCCCTCCCCAGATGCCCGTCGGCGGGCGTTTTTCCAGGAAAATCTCGCCTTGGCGCATGAGCAGCAGCATGGCGGTTTCCCTCTCCGGCAGCGCCTTGCGCGGACGCGGGCTGGGCAGTTCGTTCTGGCGCCCCTGGTGATGGGCGAGGCAATCCCGTCCGACCGGGCATTCTCCGCAGCGCGGGCGGCTGCGGCTGCAGACGGTCGCCCCGAGATCCATCAGCCCCTGGGTGTAGGCCTCGATTCCCTGTTGCGGCAGCAAGGCTTCGGCGTGCTGCCACAGCAGGGCTTCCACGCCTTTCTGGCCGGGGTGCCCTTCGACCGCACAATAGCGCGCCAATACCCGCTTCACGTTGCCGTCCAGGATCGCCCGGCGCACGCCGAAAGAAAACGCGCTGATCGCCGCAGCCGTGGAACGGCCTATCCCGGGCAATGCGAGAATCTGCTCGAAGTCCCTGGGAAATATGCCGCCATGCCGCTCCACCACCTGCTGCGCCGCCCGATGCAGGTTACGCGCCCGCGAGTAGTAGCCGAGCCCGCTCCAGTGGGCCAGCACTTCGTCCTGAGTTGCGGCCGCCAGCGCGGCGATATCCGGGAAGCTGGCGAGAAAGCGCTGGTAATAAGGGATGACGCTGGACACCTGGGTCTGCTGCAGCATGATTTCCGACAGCCACACCGCGTACGGGTCGCGGCTGTCCTGCCAGGGCAGATCGTGGCGTCCGTGGGCTTTTTGCCACTGGATCAGGGATGAAGCGAAGCCTGACATTGAAGGAACCTCTGATTAAGTCAAACGCGGTCGCGACGCGGTTTTGCGGGTGTCAGGCAAGAAGTGAGACGCGCCGTGCAGTCATTCTGCACCAGCGCCTCGCGACGCCGCATGGCGCCCGCAAAACCACGTCCCTCCGGGTTACATCGAAAACGGGCTTGCGCCGCGTTGCACTCCTTGGCATCGTAGGCAAAGCTACGACCTGCGTCGCGCGCCTTGCTCAAGCCCGTTTTCGATGTAACGCGATCCGCGTTTGACTTAATCAGAGGTCCCTTAACGGAACAGCCCCTTGAGGCCCTCCTGCAGCTTGTCGACGGCACGCGCCTTGACTTCCTGCTTCACGCTCTCGGCAACCAGGGTATTGAAGTCCAGCGTAAATTTTGGCGCGGCGAACGGCCCCACGACGCGCACCGGCACCGTCACCCCCTTTAGCGCCGCCAGCTCGCGCCCGCCCTGCCCTTCCAGGCTGCCCACCACGGTGGCCCTGGCGAGATAGTTCAGCGTTTCGCCGCCGATGTCGATATCGCCGTTGCCGGACACGCGCAGCAGGGGCGACTTGCCGGACAGGTCGTCGTTGTGCGCCACGCCGCGGTTGACATTGAAGCTGGCGGAAAGCTCGGAGAAATCGGTTTTTTCCTGCACGTTGGCGACCTGCGTTTTTTCGCCTTTGAGGGCGCCTAGCTGGGCCTTGGCTTCGCGCAGCCGCGCCGCGATGTTGATGCCCTTCACCGCGCCGTCGCGCAGCACGAGCCCAGCCTTGCCCTGCAGGGTTTTCTTCATGGCCCCGACAGTGCCGCCTTCCGCGCGCAGATCGAAGTTCACGCTGCCCTTGCCCTCCAGGACGTCCTTGTTCAGGGCATCTTTCAGCAGCGGGCCGATGCTCACCCCGCTGATGCTCTGGCGCGCTGCGATTTTCGGCCCCGCGGCATTGACCAGCACGGCGCCGCTGGCCGTTCCCTGGTAGAGGCTGGCGGCGAGCGGGCTGACATCCAGTTGCCCCCCGCCGGCCTTGAAGTCCAGGCGCACGTTGCTGGCCTTGACGTTGTACAGCTTAAGGCTGCCGACCCGCACGCTGCCGCTTGCGTCGAGCGTTTTCAGCAGCGAGAAATCGAAAGGCTTTTCCGGCTGGCTTTGCGGCGCCTTGGCCGGCAGATAGCGGTCGGCGTCGATGCGGTCGACGTCGAGATCGAGCGCGATGTGCGGGTTGGCGAAGGGGCTGATGCCGGCTTTGAGCTTGATATTGCTTTCGTCCAGGCGCGAGGTCAGGTCCACCTTCGCGCTCAGCGGCTGCAGGCCGAGCTGTGCGGAGCCGGCAAAATCCAGCTTCATGCCCCCGCCGGGCATTTTCTTGTCTTTTGCCGCCAGGTTACCCTTCAAAGCGGACAAGGAAAATTGCTTGTCCTTAAAATTGCCGTTCAGCGGCGAGGACAGTTTTCCCTTGTACTCTGCGCCGGTCCGTGTGGCGCTCACCTCGACGTTCAGCATGCCCGCCTTGAACGACCGGCTGTCGTCCGCGATGGAAGGGATGCTCGCCACCAGGCTCATCTCGCCGCCATCGCCCTGCTGCACTTTCGCCACCAGTTCGATTTTTTCTGTCGCCATCTTGTCCGCCGCCCACTCCAGCTTGGGGGCGGTCAACCTGACATCGATATCGTCGGCGCCCTTTTTCCCCGCCACGGCCGCCGCCAGATTCTCCGCCAGCAGCGTGCCCGCGCCCTGGTCCAGCGCCACGTCGCCCTTGAGACCCACGGCAAGCTTGCTCAACCCGGCCGCCTCGCCGCGGATTTCGAGATTCATGCCCTTGACCGCATAACGCTTGGCTTCGGTATCGAAGGTCAAACCGGTTTTTACGTGGAAGTGAGCCTTTACCTGCGGCTTGTCGCCCTGCAGGTCGAAGTCCGCCTCGGCCTCGGTGGGCTTGCCATTGGCCAGCCGCCCGGTCCTGACCTTGATGTCGCTCACGGCCAGCTGGCGCCCGCCCATCTCGTCGCGGAAGGAAAGGGCGCTCTTGTCGACGTGTACGCTGTCGATGTCGAACTTGATCTGCTGATCCTCCTCTTCCTTCTTCAGCAGGTCGTCGAAGTTGGTCGTGCCGTCCTTGAAGCGCACCAGATTGGCCCTCACGCCTTCGATGCGCACCTGGTCCACCACCAGCTCCTTTTTCAGCAGCGGCCACCACGATAGATACAGACGCGCGCTTTCCACCGCCGCGAATTCCTTCTCGCCCTGAAATTCGCTCACCGAAGCACGCCCAAGATCCAGCCCCAGCTTGGGAAAGAAAGCCAGCTTGATATCGCCGGCAAGAGTGAGCGTGCGCTGCTTCTTCTCCTTCACCATTTGCACGATCAGCGGCTTGTAGTCGTTGGGATTGATCGCCAGCGAGGCGACCACCAGCAGCAGGACGAAGAGAACCCCCGTTCCAGCAAGCGCGGCAAGGCCGTATTTGAGGTACTTGTTCATGGCTTGGAGCCCGATGGGGAAAGGACTTCGAAACATAGCGCAGCAGCACGCCAAACACAAGCTGCCGCGGCTCAATGCTAACAAACAACATTCACTATTTTTCGTATCTCCTTATTTCTAAAGCATATAACTTTTAGTTCATGTTTTTCACCTAACTACTTGTCGCATAAACGAAAAACCGTGTTTCGTCCTTGACCTTGCCTGTTTTTTTATCTATAGTGGGGAAAAGTGGCGGCAAGTGGGGAATTGTGGGAAAACTTGCTGCCTGACACCAACAAAAAAGGGGCTATATGTTTCGCGGTTCTGCCACGCTGAATCTGGATAGCAAGGGAAGATTGGCTGTGCCGACCAGGCACCGCGACTTCCTGCAATCCTATTGCGGCGGCCGGCTAATCCTCACCGCAGACCCCAGCAAATGCCTGCTGCTTTACCCCCTGCCCGACTGGGAGCCGATCGAGAAGAAGCTCAACAGTCTCTCCAGCTTCAACCCCCAGACCCGCAGCCTGCAACGCCTGCTGGTGGGCAATGCCAACGACGTCGAACTCGACAGCGCCGGCCGCATCCTGGTGCCCACCTCGCTGCGCCAGTTCGCCGGGCTGGAAAAAAGCGTGGTGCTGGCGGGTCAGGGCAACAAATTCGAGGTGTGGGACGAAGAAAAGTGGAACCAGCAGAACGCTGAAGCCTTGGTGTTCCGCGATGGCGGCATGCCGCCGGAACTGGAAGGTTTCTCGCTTTGAAAGACGTCGCGCAGCACGTCACCGTGCTGCTCGCAGAGGCCGTGGACGCGCTGAATATCCAGCCGGGCGGAATTTATGTCGACGGCACCTACGGGCGCGGCGGGCACAGCCGGCTGATCCTCGAGCGGCTGGGCAAGGACGGCAGGCTGATCGCGCTGGACCGCGATCTGGCGGCAATAGAAACGGCGCGGGCCATCACGGACCCGCGCTTTTGCATTTGTCACCGCAGTTTTGCCGGTTTGCGCCAGGCATTGCAGGAACTGAGCATCGCCAAAGTGGACGGCATACTGCTCGATCTGGGGATATCGTCCCCCCAGATCGACGAGGCGGAACGCGGCTTCAGCTTCCGTTTCGACGGACCGCTGGACATGCGCATGGATACGAGCAAGGGGCAAACCGCGGCGGAATGGCTGGCGCAGGTGTCGGAAGATGAACTTAGGGAGGTCATCAAAAGCTATGGTGAAGAGCGGTTTGCTAAACAGATTGCAAGAGCGGTTGTTGCGGCGCGAGCGGGAGAGCCTGTCGTTACTACACGACAACTTGCCGAGCTCGTGGCAAAGGCGGTTCCCCGGCGCGAGCCAGGCCAGGATCCGGCGACGCGCACCTTTCAGGCTATACGGATTTTCCTTAACCAGGAACTTGAGGAGCTGTCGCTAGTGTTGCCGCAGTGCCTCGATCTGCTGGCGCCCGGCGGCCGTCTGGTGACCATCGGCTTCCACTCCCTGGAAGACCGCATCGTCAAGCGCTTCATGCAAGGCGAAGTCAATCGCGACACCTTGCCGTCGCGCCTGCCCGTACGCGCCGACCAGTTGCCGCAGCCGCGCATGCGCCTGATCGGCAAGGCGCTGCGACCCTCGGCGGCTGAAGTCGCAGCCAACCCCCGTTGCCGCAGCGCGGTAATGCGCGTGGCCGAGAGAACCGGGGTCGCCTGATGGTCAAGCTGAACCTCTTGCTGATGGTCATTGCCGTGCTTTGCGCCATGGGAGTGGTCACGTCCCAGCACAAGGCACGCAAGATGTTCATCGACCTGCAGCAGGAAGAGTCGCTGGCGAAACAGATGGAAGTCGAATGGGGTCAGTTACAACTGGAACAGAGCACCTGGGCCATGCACGCCCGGATTGAAAAAATCGCTTCCAGCTACCTCCACATGAAAATGCCGGACCCCGCCAAAACCCAGGTCATCCCGCTGCAGGCCCAGGCCCGCGGAGTCAATCCATGAGCCTCGCCACCACGACCCTGCGAGTCCGGCTGCCGCTTTGGCGCGCCTGGGTGGTGGTCGTCCTGCTGCTGCTGTGGTTTATTGCTCTATTAGTACGCGGGCTGTATCTGCAGATACTGAACAACGATTTTCTGCGCCAGAAAGGGGACGCGCGCTACAGCCGCGTGATCGAGCTTTCCGCGCACCGCGGCATGATCACCGATCGCCAGGGCGAACCGCTGGCGATCAGCACCCCGGTGGAATCGGTGTGGGCCAGCCCGCAGGATGTGGAACTGACAGCGGACAAGTCGCGTAGCCTGGCCAAGCTGCTCGACCTCAAACCGGCGGAGATAGAACATCACCTGCACGGCAGCCAGAAGGAGTTCGTCTACCTCAAGCGCGGCCTGCCGCCCGAGCAAGCCGCCAAGGTCATGGATCTGGGCATCCCCGGCATCTTCCTGCAGCGCGGCTACCGCCGCTACTACCCGGCGGGCGACGTGATGGCCCACGTACTGGGCTTCACCGACGTGGACGACAACGGCCAGGAAGGCATGGAGCTGACCTACCAGAACTGGCTGGCCGGCAAGACCGGCAGCCGCCGCGTAATCAAGGACCGCGTCGGCCACATCATCGAGGACATCGCCAGCGTCAAGACGCCCCAGGAAGGCCGCAACCTCGCGCTCAGCATCGACCGCAGCATCCAGTACCTGGCCTTCCGCGAACTCAAGAGTGCGGTGGAAACGCACCATGCCAAAGCCGGCGCCATCGTGGTGCTGGACGCCAAGACCGGCGAGATCCTGGCAATGGCCAACCTGCCGACCTACAACCCGAACAACCGCGTCAAGCTGAACCGCAACAGCACGCGCAACCGCAGCATTACCGACAGCTTCGAACCCGGCTCGACCATGAAGCCGTTCACCATTTCGGCGGCACTGGAAAGCGGCAAGTTCAAGCCGGGCAGCATGATCGAAACCGCGCCCGGGTACTTCTCCATCGGACCGGCCACCGTCCATGACGCCCACCCCGAGGGATTGCTCAGCGTGGCGCAAGTCATCCAGAAGTCGAGCAACGTGGGCGCGGCCAAGATCGCCCTGACCATGCAGCCGGAATACATGTGGGACACCTTCAACCACATGGGCTTCGGGCAGGTGCCACACAGCGGCTTCCCCGGCGAGGCCAGCGGCAGGCTCCGCCCCTACAAGACCTGGCGCCCCATCGAACAGGCCACCATGGCCTACGGCCACGGCATCTCGGTCAGCCTGCTGCAGCTCGCGCGCGCCTACACCGTGTTCGCCGACAACGGCGAACTGAAGCCCCTGTCGATGCTCAAACTGGATGAAGCACCGGCCGGCGAGCGGGTGTTTTCTCCGGAAACCGCCCAGGCGGTACGCAGCATGCTGGAAATGGTGGTGGAACCCGGCGGCACCGCCCCCCGCGCGCGCATCGTCGGCTACCGCGTGGCCGGCAAGACCGGCACCGCGCACAAGGAAGAAAACGGCGCTTACGCCAAGGACAAATACGTCGCCTCTTTCGTCGGACTCGCCCCGGCCTCCGACCCGCGCCTGATCGTCGCCGTGATGATCGACGAGCCTGAAGGCCAGTATTACGGCGGACTGGTGGCGGCGCCGGTGTTCAGCAACGTCATGGGCGGCGCACTGCGCATGCTGTCCGTGCCGCCCGACGCGCCCACCACCAACACCCTGCTGCCGGACGATGAGCCGGTCGTGAAGGAGGGGGTATGACAGCCAACAGCAATCAGCAGTCAGCGGTCAGCTTTCTGGCGGGGGCGGGCGCGCTGCGCCTGGTCGCAGACAGCCGCTGCATCCACTCCGGCGACGCCTTCGCCGCCTACCCGGGCGACGAAGCCGACGGGCGCCGCTTCATCGTCCAGGCGATCGCCGCAGGTGCCAGCTGCATCCTGTGGGAGCGTGACGGCTTCGAGTGGGACGCCGCCTGGAATATTCCCAATCTCGGCATAGCCGGGCTGCGCAAGGAAATCGGCGCCATCGCCTCGGAGGTCAACGGCGAGCCTTCGCGCCGCCTGTGGATGATCGGCGTTACCGGCACCAACGGCAAGACCTCCTGCTCGCACTGGCTGGCCACCTGCCTCGCCGACCTGGGCCGCAAGACCGCGCTGGTCGGGACGCTGGGCAACGGTTTCCCCGGCGCCCTCTCGCCGACGGCCAACACCACGCCCGACGCGGTCACGGTCCACAGCGTGCTGAAGGAATACGAGGCGCAGGGCGCCACCGCGGTGGCGATGGAAGTATCTTCCCACGGCCTCGACCAGGGGCGCGTCAACGGCGTGCACTTCGACGTCGCCCTGCTGACCAACCTGTCGCGCGACCATCTCGACTACCACGGCGACATGGCCAGCTATGCCGCCGCCAAGGCCACCCTGTTCGACTGGCCCGGCCTGCAGTACGCGGTTCTCAACCTGGACGACCCGTTCGGGGTGGAGCTGGCCGGCAAGCTGGGCTGCAGCGGCGTGAAGGTGGTGGGCTACGGCTTTCACGGCGAAGCGCAAGGCTGCCAGATCGTCGTCAAGGGACGCGACCTGCAAATGGGCGCCGACGGATTGCGTTTCGAGGCAGCCACCCCTTGGGGCAAGGCGAACATCGCCAGCGCCATGCTGGGGCGCTTCAACGCCTCCAACCTGCTCGGCGTGCTGGCCACGCTGCTGGTGAGTGGCGCCGCCCTGGAGCAAGCGGTCGCCGCCCTGGGCCGGATCAAGCCGGTACCCGGCCGGCTGCAGCAGTTCGGCGGCGGGGACAAGCCGCTGGTGGTGGTGGATTACGCCCACACCCCGGACGCGCTGGAAAAAGTGCTGCAGGCTCTGCGCGAAATCGTCGGCACGAACGGCAGCCTGAGCTGCGTGTTCGGCTGCGGCGGCAACCGCGACAAGGGCAAAAGGCCGCTCATGGGCGCCGTGGCATCGGCCCTGGCGGACCGCGCCATCGTCACCAGCGACAACCCGCGCCACGAAGACCCGCGCACCATCATCGACGAAATCGTTGCCGGCATGGGCTCCAATTTCCATGTCGAGGAAGACCGTGCCGCCGCCATCGACCAGGCCATACGCCAGGCGAAATGCGGCGACATCGTGCTGATCGCCGGCAAGGGCCATGAAGATTACCAGGACATCAACAACGTGAAATTACCTTTCAGCGATGCGGAAGTCGCACAACGCGTCTTGCAGGAGTATCGGCCATGCTGAACCTGAGCCAGGCCGCAACAGCGCTCAACACACGCCTGCAGGGGCAGGACGCGGTTTTCACCGGCGTCACCAGCGACAGCCGCGCCATACACGGCGGCGACCTGTTCGTGGCTTTGCGCGGCGAGCGCTTCGACGCGCACGACTTCGTCGCCCAGGCCATCGCGAAGGGCGCGGCAGCCGCGCTGGTGGACCAGGCCGCCGCCGTGAAACACGCCGAGGAATGGAAAGACCTGCCGCTGATCGTGGTGGACGACACGCGCCTGGCACTGGGGAAACTGGCGGCATTCTGGCGCAGCCGGCTGCAGCTCAAGCTGGTGGCGGTCACCGGCAGCAACGGCAAGACCACCGTCAAGGAAATGCTCGCCGCCATCTTGCGTGAGGCGGCCGGGGAAGACGGCGTGCTGGCGACCCAGGGCAATCTCAACAACGATATCGGCATGCCGCTCACGCTGCTGAAGCTGCGCGCGCAGCACAAATATGCGGTGATCGAGATGGGCATGAACCATCCCGGCGAAATCGCCTACCTGACCGGCATCGCCCGGCCCGACGTGGCGGTCATCAACAATGCCGGCGCCGCCCATCTCGCCGGTCTGGGCAGCGTCGAGCAGGTGGCGCGCGCCAAGGGCGAGATTTTTTCTGGCCTGGCGACGGACGGCGTGGCGGTGATCAATGCCGACGACGCCTTCGCGCCGCTGTGGAAGCAACTCGCGCACGACCGCACCATCATCGAGTTCGGCCTGGAATTGTCCGCCCAGGTCAGCGCCACTTTCCAGCTCGCACCCCTGGGCAGCGAACTAAAAATACGCACCAAGGCCGGCGAATTCACCGCGACGCTGCAGGTGCCGGGGCTGCACAACGTGCGCAACGCCCTGGCGGCGACGGCGGCGGCAACGGCATTGGGCATCGACACCACAAAGATCGCGGCGGGCCTGCACAAATTCGGCGGCGTCAAAGGCCGCCTGCAGCGCAAACCCGGACTGCACGGCGCAACGCTCATCGACGACAGCTACAACGCCAATCCGGCCTCGGTGAAAGCCGCCATCGCGGTGCTCGCAAGCATGCCGGGCAAGAAAATCCTGGTGCTGGGCGACATGGGCGAACTCGGACCCGGCGCCTGCGAACTGCACCGCGAACTCGGCGCCGCGGCCAAACAGGCCGGCGTGGACATCCTCTTCACCCACGGCGACCTGTGCCGCGAGGCGGCGGCGGAATTCGGGGAAAACGCCTGGTTCTTCGAGCGCATCGAAGAGTTGCTGGCCGACCTGGAAAACCTGCTGGCCCCGGACGTGACGGTATTGGTAAAAGGCTCCCGCTTCATGCAGATGGAACGGGTGATCAAGAGTTTCGAGGCGAAGGAATAAACATGCTATTAGCTCTGGCACAGTGGCTGGCACAGGACATCCGCGCTTTCAACGTGTTCAACTACATCACGCTGCGCGCGGTTATGGCGATCCTGACGGCGCTGATGATTTCCTTCGTAGTCGGCCCGACCATGATCCGCCGCCTCACCGCCATGAAAATCGGCCAGGCGGTGCGCGACGACGGGCCGCAAACCCACCTGGTCAAGAGCGGCACGCCGACCATGGGCGGAGCGCTGATCCTGGTGTCCATCGCCGTCACCACCCTGCTGTGGGCCGACCTGCGCAACCCCTACATCTGGGTGGTGCTGTTCACCACGCTGGGCTTCGGCGTCGTCGGCTGGGTGGACGACTACCGCAAGGTGGTGCACCGCAATCCCAAGGGCCTGTCTGCCAAATCGAAATATTTCTGGCAGTCGCTGATCGGCGCGGCTGTCGCGGCCTATCTCGCCTACCGCGCCAACCTGCCGGTGCACACCGAACTGATCGTGCCATTCTTCAAAAGCGTCTCCATCCCGCTCGGCGCGGTCGGCTTCATGGTGCTGACCTACTTCGTCATCGTCGGCACCAGCAACGCGGTCAACCTCACCGACGGCCTGGACGGACTGGCGATCATGCCCACGGTCATGGTCGGCGGCGCGCTCGGCATCTTCGCCTACGTTGCCGGACACTTCTACTTCGCCCGCTACCTGGGCATCCCCCATATTCCCGGCGCCGGGGAGCTGGCCATTTTCTGTGCCGCGATGGCCGGTGCCGGCCTCGGTTTCCTGTGGTTCAACGCCTACCCGGCGGAAGTATTCATGGGCGACGTCGGCGCACTGGCGCTGGGCGCGGCACTGGGCGTGGTGGCGGTGATCGTGCGGCAGGAAATCGTGCTGTTCATCATGGGCGGCGTGTTCGTGGTGGAGACCCTCTCGGTCATGCTGCAGGTGGGCTCCTTCAAGCTCACCGGCAAGCGCATTTTCCGCATGGCGCCGCTGCACCACCACTATGAACTGAAGGGCTGGAAAGAAAATCAAGTTGTTGTTCGCTTCTGGATCATCACCATGATGCTGGTGCTGGTTGGACTTTCGACGTTGAAATTAAGGTGAGGAGTGAGGGGTTAGGGGTGAGGGGCAGGTCGGGGACGGGGTTTTCTCGCACCGGACTCATCACAAAATAAAGTATGAATATCAGGGATAAAAACATACTGGTTCTCGGGCTCGGCGACACCGGCCTGTCCATGGCGCGCTTCCTGGCGCGCCATGGCGCTCGGCTGTCCGTCGCCGACAGCCGCGAAGCACCCCCGCACGCCACCCGTTTCCACGCCGAGTTTCCTGATGTAACGCTGACCACCGGTCCGTTCAGCGATGCGCTGTTCACCGACATCGACCTGATCGCAATCAGCCCCGGCGTACCCCTTGCCGACCCGCATGTCGCCGCAGCCGTTGCACGCGGCGTGCCAGTGGCAGGCGACGTGGAGCTGTTCGCCTTGGCACTCACTCCTCACTCCTCACTCCTCACTCCTCGCGTAATAGCCATCACCGGCTCGAACGGCAAAAGCACGGTGACCGAGATGACCGGCGCGATGTGCCGCACGGCGGGCCTCAAGACCGTCGTCGCCGGCAACATCGGCCTGCCGGTGCTGGACGCCTTGAGCGAAGCGGAACGCGACGGAATGCCCGACGTGTTCGTGCTGGAGCTGTCCAGCTTCCAGCTGGAAACCACCTCCAGCCTGAACGCCAGCGCCGCCACGGTGCTCAACATCAGCGAAGACCATCTCGACCGCTACGCCGGCATGGCCGCCTATTGCGCCGCAAAAACCCGCGTCTTCAACGGCAACGGGGTACAGATCCTGAACCGCGAAGACGCCGCGACCATGGCCATGGCCCTGCCCGGACGCCGCGTCGAAACATTCGGCCTGAATGCGCCTGCAGACGACAGCGCATGGGGAATAAGCGAGGAGTCCGGTGCAGCGTGGCTGGCACAGGGCAGCCACAAGCTGATGCCGCTGGCCGACCTGCCGCTCGCCGGCCTGCACAACGCGGCCAACGCACTCGCGGCACTGGCCCTTTGCCGCGCCCTGAATCTGCCGTTCGCACCGCTGCTCGACGCCCTGCGCGCCTTCAAGGGCCTGCCGCACCGCGTGGAGAAAGTGGCGACCATCGACGATATCACGTTCTACGACGACTCCAAGGGCACCAACGTGGGCGCGACCGTGGCAGCCCTGAACGGCATGCCCGGCAAGGTCGTACTCATCGCCGGTGGCGACGGCAAGGGCCAGGACTTCAGCCCGCTCGCCCCCGCCGTGGCGCAACATGCCCGCGCCGTGGTGCTGATCGGGCGCGATGGTGCCCGTATCGCCTCCGTCCTGGAACACAGCGGCGTGCCTCTGCTGCGCGCCGGCAGCATGGACGAGGCGGTGCAGATGAGCTACGCCCAGGCCCAGGCCGGCGACGCCGTGCTGCTCTCGCCCGCCTGCGCCAGCTTCGACATGTTCCGCAATTACCATCACCGCGCCGAAGTCTTTATCAGCGCGGTGCAACAACTGGCGCGCGGACACTGACATGTACTATCCCAACGCACAGAAGCCCAGCTCCGAATATGACCAGGCCCTGCTCTGGTCGGTGCTGCTGCTGCTGGCTTTCGGGCTGCTGATGGTTTACTCCGCCTCGATCGCCAGCGCCGGCGCAAGCCGTCAGACCGGCTTTCAGGAAACCTATTTCCTCATGCGCCAGAGCGTTTATCTGGTGGCAGCCGTGGTCGCCGGGGCAATTGCCTTCCAGATCCCGCTGCGCGGCTGGCAAAAAATGTCTCCATGGCTGTTCCTGGCCGGCATCGCCACGCTCGCCATGGTGCTGGTTCCGGGCATCGGGCGCGAAGTCAACGGCAGCCAGCGCTGGATCTCGTTGGGCATCGCCAACCTGCAGCCGTCCGAGTTCATGAAACTGATCGTGGTGATGTACGCCGCGGACTACACCGTGCGCAAGGCGGCGCTGATGGACAACTTCACCAAGGGTTTCATGCCCATGTTCCTGGTGATGCTGCTGATCGGCGGCTTGCTGCTGCGCGAGCCGGATTTCGGCGCTTTCGCCGTGATCATTTCCATCGCCATGGCCATCCTGTTCCTCGGCGGGCTGAACTGGCGCCTGTTCGCCGGCCTGATCGTGCTGCTGCTGATCGGTTTCCTGCTGCTGATCTGGACTTCGCCCTACCGCATGCAGCGCATCATCGGCTTCATGGACCCCTGGGCCGACCCGTTCGGCAAGGGCTACCAGCTGTCACACGCGCTGATCGCCTTCGGGCGCGGCGAGTGGCTGGGCGTGGGCCTGGGCGCCAGCGTGGAAAAACTGCTCTACCTGCCGGAAGCGCACACCGACTTCCTGCTCGCGGTAATCGCCGAAGAGCTGGGCTTCGTCGGCGTGACCGTGGTGGTGCTGGGCTTCGCCTGGATCACGGTGCGCGCCTTCGTCATCGGCCGCGGCGCGGAAAAACAGGAGCGCCACTTCTCCGCGCTGGTGGCACAAGGCATCGGCGTGTGGCTGGCGGTGCAGTCCATCATCAACATCGGCGTGAACATGGGGCTGCTGCCCACCAAGGGCCTGACGCTCCCCCTGCTGTCCTTCGGCGGCAGCGGCATCGTCGCCAACTGCGTGGCGCTGGCGGTACTGATGAGAGTTGATTACGAGAACCGGCAACTGCTCAAGGGGTACGCGGTATGAGCCGCACCATCATGATCATGGCGGGTGGCACCGGTGGCCACGTGTTTCCGGCGCTGGCCGTGGCCGACTTCCTGCGCAACGAGGGCTGGAAAGTGGTGTGGCTCGGCACCGCCAACGGCATGGAAGCCAGGCTCGTGCCGCAGCACGGCTACGACATGGCGTGGATCAAGTTCTCCGGCCTGCGCGGCAAAGGCTTGCTGCGCATGGTCACGCTGCCGCTGCAGCTGCTGCTCGCCTTCTACCAGAGCGCCCGGGCCATCCTCAGCCACCGCCCCGACGTGGTGCTGGGCATGGGCGGCTACCCGGCCTTCCCAGGCGGCATGATGGCAACGCTGCTGGCCAAGCCGCTGGTCATCCACGAACAGAACTCCATCGCCGGCCTGACCAACCGCGTCCTGGCCTGCCTCGCGGACAAGGTGCTGGTGGCTTTCCCCGGCGCATTCACGAGCAAGAAAGACAAGCCCCTGCCGTGCGGCAAGGCGGAAACCCTGTGGTGCGGCAACCCGGTACGGGCGGACATCGCTGCGCTGGACGATCCTCAAGTGCGCCTCGCCGAACGCGAAGGTGCGCTGCGCGTGCTGGTGGTAGGCGGCAGCCTGGGTGCGGCGGCGCTCAACGACGGCGTACCCAAAGCCATGGCCCTGATGGCACCTGCGCAACGCCCGCAAGTGGTGCACCAGTCCGGCGCCAAGCACCTGGAAACGCTGCAGGCCAATTACCGGGCCGCCGGCGTGGATGCGGACATCAAGCCGTTCATCGACAACATGGCGCAACAGTACGCCTGGGCCGACCTGGTGGTGTGCCGTTCGGGCGCGCTGACCGTGGCGGAACTGGCGGCGGCGGGCGTGGCCAGCGTGCTGGTGCCCTACCCCCATGCGGTGGACGACCACCAGACCACCAACGCGCGCTTCCTCAGCGACAACGGCGCGGCGGTGCTGGTGCCGCAAACCGAATTCAGCGCGGAAAGCCTGGCAGCCCTGCTGCAGGACCTGACCCGCGACAAGCTGCTCGCCATGGCGCAGGCCGCGCGGGCGCTGGCCAAACCCGATGCGACGCGGCAGGTCGCCGACATTTGTAAGGAATTGGCGAAATGAAGCATAAAGTTAAACGCATCCACTTCGTCGGCATCGGCGGCTCAGGCATGAGCGGCATCGCCGAGGTTTTGCTCAACCTGGACTACCGCATCAGCGGCTCGGACATGGTGGAAAGCGCCGTGACCAAGCACCTCAAGAAGCTCGGCGCCAAGGTTTTCAAGGGCCATGCCGCGGAACACGTGGCCGACGTGGACGTCGTGGTGACCTCCACAGCGGTCAAGGACGACAACCCGGAAGTGATCGCGGCGCGCGAGCGCAACATCCCCATCGTGCCGCGCGCGCTGATGCTGGCCGAGCTGATGCGCTTCAAGCAGGGCATCGGGGTGGCCGGCACCCACGGCAAGACCACCACCACCAGCCTGATCGCCAGCATTCTGGCGGAAGCCGGTATGGACCCCACCTTCGTCATCGGCGGACGCCTGGAAGCGGCCGGCACCAACGCGCGCTTGGGTTCGGGCGAATTCCTCGTGGCCGAGGCGGACGAGTCGGACGCCTCGTTCCTGCTGCTAACCCCGGTGCTGGCGGTGATCACCAACATCGACGCCGACCACATGGAAACCTACGGCCACGATTTCAACCGCCTCAAGCAGGCTTTCGTCGACTTCACCCAGCGCCTGCCCTTCTACGGCATGGCGGTGGTGTGCGTGGACGACCCGGTGGTGCGCGAAATTCTGCCGCGCATCACCAAGCCGGTGTGGACCTACGGCCTGTCCGAAGACGCCAAGGTGCGCGCGGTGGACATCGAAGCCAGCAACGGACAGATGAAATTCACAGTGGTGCGGGTCAACGGCAAGACCAGCAAGCTCAAGGTCACGCTCAACCTGCCGGGCATTCATTACGTGCTCAACGCGCTGGCGGCCATCGCCATCGCCACCGAGGTGGGCGCATCCGATGCCGCCATCGTCAAGGCGCTGGCGGAGTTCAAGGGCGTGGGACGGCGCTTCCAGCGCTTCGGCGAGGTCGCGCTGCCGGGCGGTGGAAACTTTACTTTGATTGACGATTACGGCCACCACCCGGTGGAGATGGCGGCCACCATCGCCGCCGCGCGCGGCGCCTTCCCGGAGCGGCGCCTGGTGCTGGCATTCCAGCCCCACCGCTACACCCGCACCCGCGACCTGTTCGAGGACTTCGCCAAGGTGTTGTCCGGCGTGGACGCCCTGCTGCTCACAGAAGTCTACGCCGCCGGTGAAGCCCCGGTGGTCGCGGCGGACGGGCGTGCGCTGGCACGTGCGGTGCGGGTGGCGGGCAAGGTCGAACCGATCTTCGTCGAAAACGTGGCGGAACTGCCGCAGGCCATTATCGACGCGGCACAGGACGGCGACGTGGTGCTGGTGATGGGCGCGGGCTCGATCGGCCAAGTGGCGCAAAAACTCACGGCGGGCGAAGGGTGATGGACATGACGCAAGCCCATCTGCAAGCGCCTTTGCGCGGCACGCTGCGGCTCGACGAGCCGATGGCCGAGCACGTCAGCTGGCGCGCCGGCGGCGTAGCGGAGCGCTGCTACGTTCCGGCCGATCTGGCAGACCTGGAGCTGTTCCTCAAGACCAGCGACGGCGCGGTGTATTTCGTCGGCCTGGGCAGCAACCTGCTGGTGCGCGACGGCGGCCTGCGCGGCACGGTGATCCTGCTGCACGGCGCGCTGAACCATATCAAGCTCACGCCGCAAGGCCTGATCTACGCCGAAGCAGGCGTGAGCAGCCCCAAAGTGGCGAGCTTCGCCGCGCGCCACGACCTGGAAGGCGCGGAGTTCCTCTCCGGCATACCCGGCACGGTGGGCGGCGCCCTGGCCATGAACGCCGGCTGCTATGGCAGGGAAACCTGGCAATGCGTGCGCAAGGTGCTGACCATCGATGGGGAGGGCACGTTGCTTGAACGCTTGCCCAGCGATTACGAAATTGGCTATCGACATGTCGAGTTGCGAGCAAGCAGCGAGCAGTTAGCAGTTAGCAGTAAACCCGCTCACCGCTCTCTGCTCACCGCTCACCCGCAAGAATGGTTCGTCGCCGCCTGGTTCGGTTTCACCCCCGGCGACGGCAAGGCCGCGAAGAAGCAAGCCAGGGAATGGCTGGCGAAGCGCATGGCGACACAGCCGCTGACCCAGCCCAACGCCGGCTCGGTGTTCCGCAACCCGCCGGGCGATTACGCGGCGCGCCTGATCGAGGCGAGCGGGCTCAAGGGGCTGGCCGTCGGCGGGGCGCAGGTTTCGGAAAAGCACGCCAATTTCATCGTCAACCTCGGCAATGCCAGCGCGGCAGACATCGAAAGCCTGATCGAAACGGTGCAGGCAAAAGTAAAACAGGCGCACGGCGTGGAGCTGGTGCGCGAAGTAAGGATTATCGGAGACAAGGCATGAGCAGGGCAGCAAAAGATTTCGGCAAGGTAGCGGTACTGTTCGGCGGCAAGTCCGCCGAGCGCGAGGTGTCGCTCAAGAGCGGTGCCGCGGTGCTGCGCGCGTTGCGCGCCAGCGGCGTCGACGCCCATGCTTTCGACCCGGCCGAGCGCGATCTGCACCAGCTCAAGGAAGAAGGCTACGCCAGCGCGTTCATCGCGCTGCACGGTCGCTTCGGCGAGGACGGCACGGTGCAGGGCGCGCTCGAGCTGATGGACATCCCCTACACCGGCAGCGGCGTGCTGGCTTCCGCCCTGGCCATGGACAAGTGGCGCACCAAGCTGGTGTGGCGCGCGGCGGGACTGCCGATTCCCGACTTCGAACTGCTCACGGCGGAGAGCGATTTCGCCGCCGTGGCACAGCGTTTGGGGCTGCCGCTGTTCGTCAAGCCGGCCAACGAGGGCTCCAGCGTCGGCATCAGCAAGGTCAAGACCCTGGCAGAGCTGCGCCCCGCCTACGAGTTGGCGGCGCAACACGACTCGCTGGTGCTCGCCGAGCAATTTATCGGCGGCGGCGAATACACCGCCGCCATGCTCGGCGGCAAGGCATTGCCCGTGATACGGATCGTGCCAGCAACCGAGTTCTACGACTACGAAGCCAAATATTTCCGCGACGACACGAAATACCTCATCCCCTGCGGCCTGTCGGCGGCACAGGAAGAAGAAATGCAGAAACTCGCGCAGCAAGGCTTCGCGGTGGTCGGCGGCCAAGGCTGGGGACGGGTGGATTTCCTCGTGGACGAGGCCGGCAAGCCGTACCTGCTCGAACTCAACACCTCGCCCGGCATGACCGACCACAGCCTGGTGCCGATGGCGGCGCGCCACGCGGGGATCAGTTTCGAGCAACTGGTGGTGCAGGTACTGGAGCTGGCCCATGTGGGATAGGCCCGCCCTCATGCTGTGGCTGGCGAATCTGCTGTATGCGATTGCAGCGATTCTGCTGCTTTACGCCGTGCTGTTCCTGGTGGTGCACCTGCCGGTGTTTCCGCTGCGGGAAGTGAAGGTCAACGGCGAGCTGAAGCATGTGACGCGCGAACAGGTGCAGTTCATCGTCACCCGGGCGCTGAAGGGCAACTTCTTCACCCTGGACCTGAACAAGACGCGCCGCACCTTCGAGAAGCTGCCTTGGGTGCGCAACGTGAACGTGCGGCGGCGCTGGCCGGACCGGCTGGAAGTGACGCTGGAAGAGCATGAGGTGCTGGCGCGCTGGGGCAACGCGGCATTGGTCAACACCCACGGCGAGCTGTTCGAAGCCGCGTCCGACCAGGTATTGCCGGTGTTCAACGGGCCTGCGGACGGCGTGGTGGAGGTGACCAGCCAGTACCAGCTGTTCAAGCAGCAACTGGAGCCGATCAAGCGCCAGCCTGTGCTGGTCAGCCTTTCGCCGCGCCGCGCCTGGCAGCTCAAGCTGGACGACGGCCTGGTGGTGGAACTGGGAAGAGAAAAAGTGGAAGCGCGACTGGACAAATTCGTCAGGGTTTACGACCGCACGCTGGGTCGCCTGAACCAGACGGTTAATTATGTGGATCTGCGCTATCCCAACGGTTTCGCGGTGCGCCTCGGTGGCGGCGCTGCGGCAGCAAAACCTGCAGGTGCGTAAGGGGAGTGAAATGAGCAGGATCAAGGAACAGAAAACACTGATCGTCGGGCTGGATATCGGCACCTCGAAAATCGTCGCCATGGTGGCGGAAATCCTGCCCGACGGGCGGATGGAGATCATCGGCATCGGCCAGCACCCGTCGCGCGGGCTGAAAAAAGGCGTGGTGGTGAACATCGAGTCGACCGTCAACGCGATTCAAAGGGCTTTGGAAGAAGCCGAGCTGATGGCGGACTGCAAGATCCGCGAGGTCTATACCGGCATCGCCGGCAGCCACATCAAGAGCTTCAACTCGCACGGCATGGTGGCGATCAAGGACAAGGAAGTGACGCAGATGGACGTCGACCGGGTGATCGAGACCGCCAAGGCGGTGAACATCCCGACCGACCAGCAGATCCTCCACATCCTGACCCAGGAATTCATCATCGACGGCCAGGAAGACGTGCGCGAACCGCTCGGCATGAGCGGCATCCGCCTCGAAGTGAAGGTGCATATCGTCACCGGCGCGGTGTCGGCGGCACAAAACATCATCAAGTGCATCAAGCGCTGCGGCCTGGAAGTGCGCGACCTGATCCTGCAGCCGCTGGCGTCGAGCATGGCGGTGCTGGCGGACGACGAAAAAGACCTCGGCGTGTGCCTGGTGGACATCGGCGGCGGCACCACCGACATCGCGGTGTTCACCGACGGCGCCATCCGCCACACCGCGGTGATCCCCATCGCCGGCGACCAGATCACCAACGACATCGCCATGGCGCTGCGCACTCCCACCAAGGAAGCGGAAGACATCAAGCGCACCTACGGCTGCGCCCTGCGCCAGCTGGCCGACGCGAGCGAAATGGTGGAAGTGCCGGGCGTGGGCGAACGCGAAACGCGCCAGCTGTCGCGCCAGACGCTGGCGGAAGTGATCGAGCCGCGCGTGGAAGAACTGTATTCGCTGGTGCAGGCGGAACTGCGCCGCAGCGGCTTCGAAGACCTGATGTCCTCGGGCATCGTCATCACCGGCGGCAGCGCGGTGATGCAGGGCATGGTGGAACTGGGCGAGGAAGTGTTCCACATGCCGGTGCGGCTCGGCGTGCCGCAATACAGCGGCGGCCTGACGGAAGTGGTGCGCAATCCGCGCTTCGCCACCGGGCTGGGACTGTTGATGTCCGCCCAGGAACAGCATCAGCGGCATCAGATCGCCACTTTGGGGAGCAATTCGCTGCAACAGGTTTTCGACAAGATGAAGAGCTGGTTTCAAGGAAATTTTTAGCAGTGCCGTCATTGCGAGCGCAGCGAAGCAATCTCGAATTTTCAGATTGCTTCGTCACGATGTTCCTCGCAATGACTATAGGAGCAATTTTTTAACGATTTGGTTTTAAGTTTTAGGTCTGGTCTGGATAACAGCAAATTAAGGAGATAGCGCGATGTTTGAAATCATGGAAGCACCAATGCAGGAAGCAGTGATCAAGGTAATCGGCGTGGGCGGCTGCGGCGGCAACGCAGTGGATCACATGATCGTGAGCGGGCTGGAAGGCGTGGAGTTCATCTGCGCCAACACCGACGCCCAGGCGCTAAAACGCAGCCAGGCCAGAACCCAGCTCCAGCTGGGCGCGCACATCACCAAGGGCCTGGGCGCAGGCGCCAACCCGGAAATCGGTCGCGCTTCCGCGATGGAAGACCGCGAGCGCATCGCCGAAATGATCCAGGGTGCCAACATGCTGTTCATCACCGCCGGCATGGGCGGCGGCACCGGCACCGGCGCAGCCCCGATCGTGGCCGAAGTGGCCAAGGAACTGGGCATTCTGACCGTGGCGGTGGTGACCAAGCCCTTCGCCTTCGAAGGCAAGCGCTCCAAGGTGGCGCAGCTGGGCATGGAAACCCTGGCGCTGCACGTCGATTCCCTGATCGTGGTGCCGAACGACAAACTGATGCAGGTGCTAGGCGACGACGTCAGCTTCCAGGACGCCTTCAAGGCCGCCAACGACGTATTGCACGGCGCTGTCTCCGGCATCGCCGAAGTGATCAACTGCCCCGGCCTGGTCAACGTCGACTTCGCCGACGTGAAAACCGTCATGTCGGAAAACGGCATGGCCATGATGGGTTCCGCCACCGCCTCCGGCGTTGACCGCGCCCGCATCGCCGCGGAACGCGCAGTAGCCAGCCCGCTGCTGGAAGACGTCGACCTCGCCGGTGCACGCGGCGTGCTGGTCAACATCACCGCCAGCATGTCCCTCAAGATGAAGGAATACTACGAGGTCATGGAAACCATCAAGGAGTTCACCGCCGAAGATGCCACCGTGATCGTCGGAACCGTCATCGACGAGAACATGGGCGACGCCCTGCGCGTCACCATGGTCGCCACCGGTCTCGGCGGCGCAATTTCCCGCCAGCAGCCCAAGCCGCAACTGGTGGTGCGCAACGGCACCGACAACGCGCCCATGGCCGTTGATTACGAAGCCCTCGAGCAACCCGCGGTGATGCGCAGAAGAGAGCGCGGCGCGCAGCTCGAAGCGATGAAGCAGTCCGGCGTCGATTTCCTCGACATCCCGGCTTTCCTGCGCAAACAGGCGGACTGATTCAGTCCTTCTGCGTTACTCCAGACCCGAAACCGGCCGCAAGGCCGGTTTTTTTACGCCCTTGGCTGGCGGTTCGACGAAACGTTCAAGCTCCGAACAGGTCTTAAAAATGCGGCGACAAACTATCGACGCCGTAAAACTTAATTCGGAGGACGCTAATCATGGACGACTCTCGCTCAGATTCCACCTTACCCAGCCCGGACGCAAAGCCAGACGAACCACCCAGGCCCAGAAAAAAACGCGCCAACATGCACGAGGGGATTGCCGTCTGGTGCGATTGCTGCTCATGCGAAGCCGAGCCTTACTGGGTGGAGGTGGGCAAGGAAATGGGTATCGACATGAGCAACGACTACGAGGATGAACCGTAACGCGCCTCATGGTCTGCGCCGGATTATGCCCCGCATTTCTGGCTAAACCCCCCTCTAGCCGTTATCATTACGGCCCATGTCATTCCCCAACAAAATCATTCTCATCGGCCTCATGGGCGCAGGCAAAACCACGGTCGGCAAGATGCTGGCCCGGCACCTCGGCATGCGCTTCATCGATTCCGACCACGAGATCGAACGCCGCACCGGGGTAAAGATCCCGGTCATCTTCGAACTGGAAGGCGAGGAAGGGTTCAGGGCGCGCGAAACAGCCGTCCTGGCACAACTGTGCCAGATGGACAATGTCGTGCTCGCCACCGGCGGAGGCGCGGTTTTGCGCGAAGAGAACCGCAAGAACATGAAACGCAGCGGCGCGATCGTATACCTGCGGGCGCAAATTTCGGACCTGTGGCACCGCACCCGCCACGACAAGAACCGCCCGTTGCTGCAGACCGCCGACCCGCACGCAAAGCTGCGCGAGCTGTTCGCCCAGCGCGACCCGATTTACCGCGAGCTCGCAGACGTGATCATGGACACGGGCGACCAGAACATTCACTACCTGGTACGCCGCCTGGAACAGAAACTCAAGGATGGACAAGCCACGAACATGCAAACCCTGACCGTTGAACTGGGCGACCGCGCCTATCCCATCCATATCGGCGCCAATCTGCTGGAACAGGCCGATCTGATGGTGCCGCACCTGGCACAAAAGCGCGTAGCCATCGTCACCAACACCACCGTGGCGCCGCTCTACCTCGCAAAACTGACGCATACCCTGGAACAGCAGGGCGTCAGCGTGCTGCCCGTCATTTTGCCGGACGGCGAGGTTTACAAAACCGCCGACACCCTCAACCTGATCTACGACGCCCTGCTGCAGAACCGCTGCGAGCGCAAGACCACGCTGATCGCCCTGGGCGGCGGCGTGATCGGCGACCTGACCGGCTATGCCGCGGCCACTTATCTGCGCGGCGTGCCTTTCATCCAGGTGCCGACCACGCTGCTGGCCCAGGTGGACTCCTCCGTCGGCGGCAAGACCGGCATCAACCACCCGCTCGGCAAGAACATGATCGGCGCGTTCTACCAGCCGCAAGTGGTGCTGGCCGACACCGCCACCCTCGACACCCTGCCGGCGCGCGAGCTGTCCGCCGGCCTCGCGGAAGTAATCAAGTACGGCCTGATCCGCGACCTGCCGTTTTTCGAGTGGCTGGAGCAGAACATGGACAAACTGCTGGCACGCGACAAGGATGCCCTGGCCTACGCCATCCACCGCTCCTGCCAGAACAAGGCCGAAATCGTCGCGGCCGACGAGCGCGAAGACGGGGTACGCGCCCTGCTCAACCTCGGCCATACCTTCGGCCACGCCATCGAGTCCGGCATGGGCTACGGCAACTGGCTGCACGGCGAGGCCGTGGCCGGCGGCACGGTGCTGGCGGCGGATCTGTCGCGACGCCAGGGCTGGCTGGACGATGCCGCGCTCGCGCGCGTCCGTACCCTGTTCAAGCGCGCCGGCCTGCCAGACACGGCGCCCGACCTGGGCGTGGCAAGCTACATGGATGCGATGGGCCTGGACAAGAAAGTCGAAGGGGGCAAAATCCGCTTCGTGCTGCTGAAGTCCATCGGAGAAGCGCTGGTTACGGCCGACGTCGAGGCTGACAAGCTGGCGCAGACACTGCAGGGATTCGTGAGCCTGCTTGACGCCCGCCCGGGCCAATAAAGGATCGAGAGAAGTCCGGACCGATACAATCGGATCGGGCCTCCTCCTCGATTTGGCTCCCGCCATAACCCAATCCCGAACTCAATTTCATCTGTCCTTCAATTTCCGCCCCCCGGATTTTGCCCCCAAGGCGCTGGCCATCTGAAAAAATTAAGTTATACTTGAATCGCATATGACGTTGATACCAAAAAACATTCCTCGCCATTTTCCTCGTCTCTTTTGTTGCGTTAAGTCAGCGGAATAAAATCATTTATGACAGCGTCTGGACAGAACGGAAGCCTTTAACCAAATGAAACTGTCCCTGGCGCATTTCTGCTTGATCGCATTTCTCGTGCTGGAAGCGATTAACAGTGCGACCATTTATTACCTGCACCAGTCCTCCCTGCCGCACTCCAAGCAAGTTCAATCAGCCGATCAATCTGGCGCCCAGCGCATCCTGGCTCCAGCCATTAGCGGATTGGCCGCCAACATGCGCGCCACCGTTGCGCGCATCGCGCAATCTCCCCAGACGATCAACTCGCTCAAAAGCGGCTCGGAACGCGAACGGCTTGCGCAGGTCGGCAATATCCACACGCTGTTCCCGGACGCCCGTATTCAGCGGACGCTGCCGAACGGAAAAGCCGGTGGAAACGCTTTCACGCAGCCGCTTTCGGTGGTGTATGCGGATATGCCGCAAGGCTCCGGAAGCAATCCCGCGCTGGCCATCGCAGAGCCCGTCATGGATATGGAAAACCCGGCAATACTCGGCTTCGTCGTGATCAGCAAGGGGAGCGCCGAACTGCGCAGCATGTTCGAATCGCTTCAGCTACAGGATGCCTACGCCGAGCTGCAGCAAGCCAACAGCAACGGCCCCTACAACGTCCTGATGCAGCGCGGCGATGCGCGGCTGAAGACCAGCGCATTCCAGGAACTGACCGACCTGCAGGGAACCGCCTGGAGGCTGGTGGTATGGCGTGCCCCGGCCAAACCGGTGACTTCCCCGGTGCAGACCCATCTCGCGGCATGGGCGCTGTCCTCCCTGTTCCTGGCGCTCGGCATGGCCGGGCTGTATCTTGCCCTGCGCAAGGCGGTGAAAAACGACATCGATTCGCTTCTGCTGTTCTTCTCGGATATCCGTCATTCCCGCCTGCGCAAGGCGTACACCTTCCAGCTGAAGGATTTCGAGCAAAACTTCGAGCTCATGTACCGCCTGGGCAAGCTCATGCTGGGGAAGAACAAGCAGGTGAACGAATCCGCCAGCATCGACCACCTCTCCCAGGTCAACAACCGCCGCAGCTTCGACATCAAGCAGAAGGAGCTGTTCAAAACCCTGGCGGAGGGGTGGACGCACAGCCTGCTCATCATCGACATCGACAACTTCAAACAGGTGAACGACACGTTCGGGCACGACGCCGGCGACGCGCTGATCGTGCAGTTCGGCAAAGCGCTCAAGGAGCAGTTGCGCTCCAGCGATTTCATCGCGCGCCTCGGGGGCGACGAATTCTGCGTGATATTCCCCAACACCCCCCTGAAAAAAGCCGAAGAGCTCGCCGGCCGCCTGCGCCAGAACCTGCCCGAGGAACTGGAACTCACCCGCGGCGTCATGCATCAGCTGCGTTGGAGCGGCGGCCTGAGCGAATACAAGAAAAACGACGAGACCGAAAACATGGCGCTGTCGCGGGCGGACAGCGCCCTGCTCGAAGCCAAGCGCGCCGGACGCGACCAGACCCGGATGGCTGCCTGAGCGCTTACTCCCCGAACGGCAATAATGCTATCCTCCCTGTCCAAGCCGGTGCGCCGATGCCGATCGGGCGCCGATACTGATCGAACCAGAATTTTAAAGGTACACCTATGACGGAGCTCGCGCCCTACGCTGCGCACCCTCAGCGCACCCGCGGCCGCCGCCATCCCGAGCCGACGCCGCCGGGACGCAGCGATTTCGAACGCGACCGCGACCGCATCATCCACTCCACCGCCTTCCGCCGCCTGGAATACAAGACCCAGGTGTTCGTCAATCACGAAGGCGACCTGTTCCGCACCCGCCTCACCCACAGCCTGGAAGTGGCGCAGATCGGCCGCGCCATCGCGCGCAACCTGCAGCTCAACGAAGTACTGGTGGAAGCGGTCGCCCTCGCCCACGACCTGGGCCACACCCCGTTCGGCCACGCCGGACAGGACGAGCTCAACGCCTGCATGAAGGATTACGGCGGCTTCGAGCACAACCTGCAGTCGCTGCGCGTGGTGGACCTGCTGGAAGAGCGCTACGCCGATTTCGACGGGCTGAACCTGTGCTTCGAGACCCGCGAGGGCATCCTCAAGCACTGCTCCCCGGCCAACGCGAAGACGCTGGGAGAGGTCGGCGAGCGTTTCCTCAACGACCAGCGCCCCTCGCTCGAAGCCCAGGTAGCCAACCTGGCGGACGAAATCGCCTACAACAACCACGACGTCGACGACGGCCTGCGCTCCGGCCTGATCTCCCTCGAACAACTCGCCGACACCAGCCTGTTCGCGCGCCATCTGGCCATGGTCAGGGAACGCCACCCCGACGTCGCGGGACGGCGCCTGATCCACGAGATCGTGCGGCGCATGATCAACACCCTGGTGCTCGACCTGATCGCGCAAAGCACGGAAAACATCGCGGCGGCGGCGCCGACCAGTCTCGACGACGTGCGCCGCGCGCCGGTCCTGATGGCGTTCAGCCCGGCGGTGGCGAAGGAGCAGCGCGAGCTTAAGCAGTTCCTCCACAAGCACCTCTACCGCCATTACCAGGTGGAACGCATGAGCGGGAAGGCACGCCGCATCGTGCGCGAGCTGTTCGCCGCCTTCCACGACAAGCCCGCCCTGCTGCCGCCGCAGTACCAGGAAAAAGCCTTGACCGACAAGGCGCGCACCATCGCCGACTACATCGCCGGCATGACCGACCGCTATGCCCACCGCGAGCACCGGCGCCTGTTCTCGATCGAAGAGATGTAAATGAAACGAGCGCTTGTGGTAGCACTGCTGGTTTCGCTTAACGCCGCCGCGGGCGAGCAGGTGGTGTGCCATTACACCTATGGCGGCGAGACCCAGGTCCTGGCGGCCCGTCCCGTGCAGTCGCCGTATGCGGTGAAAGGCATCAAGGTGGGGTCGTACTTCCAGTTGCGCCTGGTGTTCCAGGACCAGCCCGCCGCCCTGGCCGCCATCAAGATCTACACCTACGTCGACCGCGACGAAGGCCCGACGCTGATTCACCAGGCCAGCTTCCCCTACCCCCCGCCCGGCAACCGCGCATCCCGCTATGGTTTCAGCGGCCTGCAGTCGGTCTACGAACCGGTGCGCGACAGCGAGCTGCAATACTGGTGCGAGATGGCAACGGACAAGGGAGCGCGGCGATGAACCTGATCCACGCTAGTCGGCAATCGCTACGCCTGGCTCTGGTCGGCCTGCTGCTCGCCGCCACACCGGTTCTGGCCGACCCAGTGCGCCTGATTTTTGTCGGCGACATCATGCTCGACGACGGGCCGGGGAAAGTGATCCAGTCAGGGCGCGACCCGTTGGTCCACTTCGCCGCCACGCTGGCCGAGGCCGACTTCACGGTAGGCAACCTCGAATGCCCGGTCGCCACCGTCGGCCAGCCGCTGGAGAGCAAGATTTTTTCCTTCCGCGCCCATCCCCGCGTGCTGCCAATCCTCAAGGGCCGCTTCAACGCCCTGGCCGTGGCCAACAACCACTCCGGCGACTACGGCAAGGACGCCTTCCTCGAAACCCTCACGCTGCTCGAGAAAAACGGCCTCCCCTACTTCGGCGGCGGACGCGACCTTGCTGCCGCCCATGCGCCGCTGTGGATCGAACGTAAGGGACTGCGCATCGCCCTTCTCAACTACAACGAATTCAAGCCGCGCTCCTTCGAGGCCGGGCCGGACTGGGCCGGTATCGCCTGGAGCGAAGACAGCCAGGTCGTCGCCGACATCCGCGCCGCCCGTGCCGCAGACGCGGACCTGGTGATTCCCTTCATGCACTGGGGCTGGGAACGCGAGTTGCAGCCCAGCGAACGGCAGCGTCAACTAGCACGCACGATGATCGATGCGGGGGCGGACGTGGTGATCGGGGGGCATCCACATGTGACGCAGGGGGCGGAATACTACCGGGGGAAGCTGATCGTTTACAGCCTGGGCAACTTCGTGTTTGACGGCTTTGATCCGCCGGAGATTCCTGAAACTCGGGAGGGGTGGCTGCTGCGGCTGAGCATGGACCGCAAGGGGTTGATCGCGTGGGATACGGTGGCGGCCCGGATGGATCATGAAGGCACCCCGCACCCCGTACCCGGCACCGAGACGCCATGCGGGAAGGCGGATGAAACGGTGGTCAGGGTGTGCAAAAATCCATAATTTGGCCGCTTCCTTGAGTGGCATGCCATCGACGTGCATACTCTTGGCCTGCAGTATCAATTGATAACAGACCCGTTTAATATCCGTTAGCCTTTTTATGCCACGTGCTGATCTATTGATTTGCATTTTTGGATCGCTACTATTTTTTATAGTGGGAGTATTAATATCGCCCCCTAATATAGAAAGTCTACAAGTATCCAATGCAAAAGTTGTCGCAACCAACCCTACTCATGTTAAAGAAATTGTTAAATTCGCTGATGAGGACGGCCACACTCTAGAATGTATTGCTCAAGGTAGAGTCCGATGGAAATGCCCATACAAAGAACTTGTTGAAGCATATAAAAACAATGAACAACTGGTGTTGTGGCATGATCAGAAAACTGTCTATCAAATCAAGCAAGGCGATAAATTCCTACTGAAATACAGCAGGTATCAATTGGAAAGTAATTTTGCATTTGGTGCTGCATTGTTTTGGTTTGTGTTACTCATCTACGTAAACAAAAGAGGTAGCCCACGTAGTAGGGCGCAATAACCAACGGGCATTGCGCCGCATAGTGTGATTTAGTTGCTGTTGGATGCGCTCCGCGCACCATGTTTGATTGCCGGGGGCAGCCCGGCGGCTGGTTACCTTTCTTGCTTCGCCAAGCAAGGTAACCCAAAGAAGGCGAGCCCCATCCACCGCCCCTCCGGGGTTCCCTGCGCTGCTCGTCAAGCCGGGCGGCTGCGGAACTCGCGCTTTGCGCTCAGACAGTCCTCGCCGACAGCCCCCGGCTCGCCTGTGCTGCTCGGCGGTGGACCGAGGGGAATTCGGCGAGCGCCACATTCATGGGTTAAAACATTTGGTCCTGGCGTACCACTCGGCTTCCCCTCTGCGCAGCTTCGGGTTGGCAGGCGAATTGGGTTTGTCGGCTGCGCCCCGTCCGAGTTCAGCAATTGAAAACGGCGGTCAAGCCGCCGTTTTATGCAGGACAAAAGCAGTTAGACTTTACGACGCCGCGAGACTCCCAGCCCCGCAAGACCCAGGCCCAACAACGCGAGAGTCGCTGGTTCCGGGGCTGGATTCGGCGGGAAAACTTCAGCAGCCGTTCCCTGAACCCCGACGGTAAAACCGTTCCAGTATTCATTGGTACTGCTATTCCACGTGAGCGTATCAAATGCACCGGTGAATTGGATGGCCCCATGAGGCTCGCTTCCACCGACATTTGAGCTATTGAGTTCATAGCGGAAATTTCCACCGCCAAGGTCAACCACGGATCTCGTGACGCCGCCGCACCCCCAATACCCGCAGGCGTTGCCATCGACGCCACCAACGCTAAGAATTACGAAATCCTGATTCAAGAAAGCATAACCGTTGCCATTAAGGCTAACGAACGCAAACACGGGGTTAGCAATCGCTTGCGAGAACTGGAGAGTTTGTGGGCCCGCGTGGCTCAGCGCCACTATGTCTGTTCCTGTCGGGCTGTTGTCAACGACACTGCTGGTATACGGTGAGATGGCGTCGTTACGACCGGATTGGCCATTTTGCCAATAGTCGGTTCCGCCGCTGGGCTGATAAAAGCCGATACCGCTCGAATTTGTGTAAGTAACCGTAACAGTGGAGTTAAGAGTGGTAATCGTACCCTGTCCCTGAAAACCGGCACCCGGATCCTGATCTGCCCCGGTCCAATCGGTCCAGTAAATTGGACCTGCCGAACAGACCCCTGTAGCCATCATGGAGAGTGCCGCCACCATCGCCCTTATTTTTAAGGTTTTCATGTTGTCGCTCCAGTAGTTTTAGACCGATCGAATGAGAGATAAGCAAGCCGCCTTGCTGCACATCACCTCCGTCCATTTTCCTTGTTTTAAGCAATAATCCCGCCAAACACCAGGAAATCTCGTGAATTTCATCTAATTTCATATGGTTAAACATATAACACCGGTAACCTAACCAAGCTTTTTGCTCGCCGTACAAGCGAAGTGTAAAAAAGTCTGACACCGCTGTTTCGTTAGCAGCCTTGGTACAACAGCCCGCGTAGGGCGCAATGACCAACGGGCATTGCGCCGCATGTTGTGATTTAGCTGCTGTTGGATGCGCTCCGCGCACCGTGTTTGATTGCCGGGGGCAGCCCGGCGGCTGCGGAACTCGCGCTGCGCGCTCAGACAGTCCTCGCCGACTGCCCCCGGCTCGCCTCCGCTGCTCGGCGGTGGACCGAGGGGATTTGGTGCCGCGCCACGTTCACGGACAAAACATTTGGTCCCAGCGCACCACCCGCTTCCCCTTCTGCGCCGCTTCGGTTTAGTCAGCAAATTGGGGGCAGTCGGCTGCGCCTTGTCTGAGCTCCGCGACAGCCCACGTCTTGTGTGGGCTGTTAGGGCGAGTTGCGCAGACGCCCAATTTGCTGACTAAACCGAAGGTACCCGTAGGGCGGCGCAGGGGGTCGCCTTTTCTTGGTTATCTTCTTTTGGCGAAACAAAAGAAGTAACCCGCTCGCCGGGCGGCCCCGGCACCCAATCATCCATGCGCAAAGCGCATTCAGCCCCAGCATAAAAGCCAGGCCAAATTTCACCAGTTAATTTCCCAGGCCGTCTTATACCCCACCACACAAGCCTCCAGCCCCACCGGAATTCGCGCCTCATCCGGCGCAATGGCAATGCGCCCCGCCATGATTTCGGCCGTACGCTGCGGGTAATGCGGCCCATCGCCGCGCTCGCCGAAGCCTTCCGGGTAGAGCGGCTGGTTGGCGGCGTCGTACTTGTCCGAGGCGCCCAGGGCGTGAAACAGCTCGTGTGTGATGACCACGTTGTTCTGCGCATTCTGTCTGGCCTGGGCGAAGGCATGCACCACCCCCACCAGTCCCTTGTGCAAGCCGAGCGAGTGCTGCAGCGCCTTGCCGTCCTCTCCGCGGTGATACACCACGAACAAGCGGACCGTGCCGAGGCTGCCCCAGAAGGGCGTGTGTTTGTAAGTGTAGTAGCGCAACCCGAGGCTCCACCGGATGGCCGAGAGGGCCGAAGGACGGCCGTCCGGCGGCATCGGCGGGAGCGTTTTTATTTCCCGGGCAAGGCGGATGTTCACTGGCGGCAGGGCTTTGCCGCGATAGCGTTCGTACTGACTGGCGATGAAGCTGCCGATTTCCTGAAAGTGCTCCTGCTTCAGGCCGGCGATATATTCGTCGACTTCCGCCGTGCCGTCGCCGTTCACAGGGTAGATGGTCACTTCCAGCGGCCGCAGCCAGTTGCGCACCACCATGCCTTCCCAGTAAGTCATGCCGGCGGCCGCAGCGAGCAGGATCAGCAGCGACAGGATGCGGATGGCGCGGAAAGACATGGGTTTACTCGCTGTAGGGCATTAGGGCGTTCGCCCGGGAGACTATTCCCCCAGGTAGGCGTGGCGTACCTGAGGATCATGGAGCAGCGCAGCGGACGCGCCGGACAGGCAGATCGCGCCGCTTTCCATGACATAAGCGCGATGGCTGATTTCCAGCGCCAGTTTGGCGTTCTGTTCCACAAGCAGGACGGTCACGCCCTCGTCCGAGATGGCGCGGATGGTGGCGAAGATTTTTTCCACCATCAGCGGGGCCAGGCCCATGCTCGGCTCGTCGAGGAACAGCAGCCGCGGTTTGCTCATCAGGGCACGGGCGATGGCGAGCATCTGCTGCTCGCCGCCGGACAGGGTGCCGGCCTGCTGCAGCTTGCGTTCGGCCAGGCGCGGGAAGAGGTGGTAGCTGCGTTCCAGGTCGCGCCGGATGGCGGCGCCGTCGTCGCGGCTGTATGCGCCCATGAGCAGGTTTTCTTCCACCGTGAGGCGGCCGAAAATGCCGCGCCCTTCCGGCACCAGCGCGATGCCCTGGCGCACCAGTTCGAACACCGGCAGGTCGCCGATCGACTGGCCCTGGTAAAGGATTTTCCCCTTGGCCGGCAGCATGCGCGACAGGGCCTTGAGGGTGGTGGTCTTGCCTGCGCCGTTGGCGCCGATCAGGCACACCAGTTCCCCTGCGGCGACTTCCAGGTCGATGCCCTTGACGGCCTGGATGCCGCCGTAGGAAACGGACAGGCCGCGTACTTCCAGCATCATGCCGTCGCGCCTCCCAGGTAGGCTTCGATCACCTTGGGGTCGCGCTGCACTTCGGCGGGCGTACCCTCGGCGATTTTCTTGCCGTAATCCAGCACCACCACGCGGTCGCACAAGCCCATGACCAGCTTCATGTCGTGCTCGATCAGCAGCAGCGTCACGCCATCGGCGCGGATCTTCTGCAGCAGTTCTTTCAGGACCACGGTCTCGCTCGGGTTCATGCCGGCGGCCGGTTCGTCGAGCGCCAGCAGTTTGGGCTCGGTGGCCAGCGCACGGGCGATTTCCAGGCGGCGCTGGTCGCCGTAGGAGAGGTTTTTCGCCAGGGCATTTTCATGCCGGGCGATGCCGACATACGCGAGGAGTTCGCGGGCACGGCCCCGGATGGCGGCCTCCTCCCCGCGCGTCCGCGCGCCACGCAGGATGGCGCCGAGCACGCCGGCATGGGTGCGGACATGACGCCCAACCATGACGTTTTCCAGCGCGGTCATGTTGGCGAACAGGCGGATGTTCTGGAACGTGCGCGCCAGCCCCAGACGCGTCACCTGACTCGGTTTATGGCCGTGCAGGACGTGGCCGTCGAGGGTGATGTGTCCGGCATTGGGAGTGTAGAGGCCGGTCAGCACGTTGAACAGGGTCGTCTTACCCGCGCCGTTGGGGCCGATCAGGCCATGGATGTCGCCGGCCCGGATATCGAACGACACATCGCTCAGCGCCGCGAGTCCGCCGAAGTGCTTGCTCACTTTTTCGGCGCGCAGCAGACCATTAACGGGATGCGTCATACAAGGCCTCCTGCTCGTGCTCCAGCACCGACGGTTCGCTGTCGAATTCGCGGCGCCGCGTCTTCGACGGCCACAGGCCGGCGGGGCGGAATATCATCACCACGATCAGCGCCAGTCCGAAAATCAGCATGCGCAGGTCGGCCGGGTCCACCACCACGCGGCCGAACAGGGCCTGCTCGAGCGGGCCGATGTAGCGCAGGGCTTCGGGCAGCACGGTGAGCAGGATGGCGCCGAGGATCACGCCGGGAATATGCCCCATGCCGCCCAGCACCACCATGCACAGGATCATCACCGATTCCATCAGGTTGAAGCTTTCCGGGCTGACGAAGCCCTGGAAACCGGCGAACAGGCCGCCGGAAATGCCGCCGAAACTCGCGCCCATGGCGAAGGCCAGCAGCTTGACGTTGCGCGTGTTGATGCCCATCGCCTCGGCCGCCACCTCGTCCTCGCGGATCGCCACCCAGGCGCGGCCGATGCGCGAGTCCTGCAGGCGCAGGGAAATGAACACGATCAGCAGCGCCAGCGCCAGGAACAGGTAGTAGTAGGCATAGATGCCGGGCACCTGCATGCCGAACAGGGAAAAGGACTGGCTCAGGGAAACGCCGCCGAGGGCGATCGGGTCGATCAGGTTGATGCCCTGCGGCCCGTTGGTGATATTGACCGGCGCATCGAGGTTGTTGAGAAAGATGCGGATGATCTCGCCGAACCCCAGGGTGACGATGGCGAGGTAGTCGCCGCGCAGCCGCAGGGTCGGCGCGCCCAGCGTCATGCCGAACAGGCCGGCGACCAGCGCGCCCAGAGGCAGGATGAGCCAGACGGGAAGATGCAGGCCGAACTGCGGCGAAGCCAGCAGGGCATAGAGATAGGCGCCGACGGCGTAGAACGCGACATAGCCCAGGTCGAGCAGCCCGGCGTAGCCCACGACGATGTTGAGCCCCAGCGCCAGCATGACGTAGAGCAGGGTGAAGTCGAGGATGCGCACCCAGCCGTTGCCGAGCCCGGCGCCGACCAGGAAGGGCGCCGCTGCCAGCAGCAGGCCGAGCGCGACGAACGCGACCAGCGCGGCGCGGCGGTCGGACTTCACACGCTGCCAGTTCATGGTCGTTCCGCCACGCGCTCGCCGAGCAGACCCGAGGGCCGGAACACCAGCACGCCGATCAGCACGAAAAAGGCGAACACGTCCTGATAGTGGCTGCCGAGAAAACCGCCGGTGATGTCGCCGATGTAGCCGGCGGCCATGCTTTCGATCACCCCCAGCAGCAAGCCGCCCAGCATGGCCCCGGCGATGTTGCCGATGCCGCCCAGCACCGCCGCGGTAAATGCCTTGAGGCCGAGCAGAAAGCCCATGTAATAATGCGCGATGCCGTAGTAGGCGCTCACCATCACCCCCGCGATCGCGGCCAGCGCCGAGCCGAGGATGAAGGTGAAGGAGATCACGGCATTGACGTTCACCCCCATCAGCCCGGCGATTTCCGGCGCCTGGGCGGTGGCGCGCATGCCCCTTCCGATGCGGGTTTTCTGCACCAGCAATACCAGCCCCGCCATCAACACCAGCGCCAGCAGGAAAATGAAGATCTGCAGGTCGGTGACGCCGGCCCCGGCAATGTCGTGGCGCGTGGCCGGCAGGATGGGCGGGAAGGAAATGTAGGAGCGCCCCCAGATGATCATGGCGACGTTCTGCAGCACGATGGACACGCCGATGGCGGTGATCAGCGGCGCCAGGCGCGGCGCACGGCGCAGAGGCCGGTAGGCGACGCGCTCGATGGCAAAGCCCAGCGCCATGCACACCGGCACCGCCACCAGCACGCCGCCCGCCACGACCACCACGCCGGGCAGGTCCACCCCGCTGGCCATGAGCGCGTTGACCACGGCCAGGGTCACCATGGCGCCGATCATCACCACCTCGCCGTGGGCGAAGTTGATCAGCTCGAGAATGCCGTACACCATGGTATAGCCCAAGGCGATCAGGGCATAGACGCTGCCCAGCACCAGGCCGTTGATGAGTTGCTGGAGGAAGATGTCCAAGGCTTACTTGGCTGAAGCTGAGGCGGGGCCGCCCACTGTTTCGATCACCTGCCACTTGCCGTTCTTGACCTGGTACAGGGTGATGGCGCCGTCCTTGATGTCGCCTTTCTGGTCGAAGCTGACTTTCGCCGTCACGCCGTCATACGAAATGCCTGCAAGCGCTGGCTGGTATTTCGCCGGGTCGCTCGAGCCGGCTTTCTGCATCGCGGCGATCATCACGCCGACCGCATCGTAGCAATAGGGCGCGTAGAGCTGGATCTGGCCGTATTTGGCGGTGAATCTTTCGGCGAAGTCCTTGCCGCCGGGCATCTTGTCGAGCGGCAGGCCGGGCAGGGAACTGTATGCGCCTTCGGCCGCGCCGCCGGACAGCTTGATGAACTCGGGCGTGCTGCCGCCGTCGGCGGTGAGGAATTTGGCGTTCAGTCCGATGGACTTGAACTGCTTGATCATCGGCCCGCCCTGGGCATCCATGCCGCCGAAGAACAGGATATCCGGGTTTTTGGCCTTGACGGCGGTGAGAATCGCCATGAAGTCGGTGGATTTGTCCGTGGTGAATTCGCGCGCCACGATTTCGGCGCCGGCTGCCTTGGCCGCTTTCTCGAACTGGTCCGCCACACCTTGCCCGTAAGCGGTGCGGTCGTCGATGATGGCGATTTTCTTCCCCCCCAGGCGGTTCACGGCGTAGTCGCCCAGCACCTTGCCCTGCTGCACGTCGTTGGGCATCACGCGGAACGCGGTCTTGAATCCCTGCTCGGTGTACTTGGGGTTGGTGGCGGAAGGCGAGATCTGCACAATGCCCGCGTCGTAATAGATTTTCGAGGCGGGAATGGTGGTGCCGGAATTGAGGTGGCCGATAATGCCGCGCACGCCCGCGTCCACCAGCTTCTGCGCCACGACGGTGGCGGTTCTGGGATCGGCCTGATCGTCCTCGCTGACCAGTTCGAACCTGACCTTCTTCCCGCCGATGGTGGTCCCCGCGGCGTTGGCGTCGTCGATGGCCATGCGGGTGCCGTTTTCGTTGTCCTTGCCGAGGTGCGCCTGCGGTCCGGTCAGCGGCTGGATCGCGCCGATCCTGATGACTTCCTCGCCGCCGGCAGCGGGCGAGGCGTCCTTTTTGCCGCAGGCGGCCAGGTTGAACAGCAAGGCAGAAAGCAGCAAAGCCAGCAGGCGTGATTTCAAATCGGTCTCCCTTTAATGTTTTCCAGCGTAAGCACGCATTCTAGCGAATTTCGACGCCCGAAAAAACAAAAGCCAGCCCGAAGGCTGGCTTTTGTCGAAGCATGCGGCGCTTCTTTAGTACTTGCGGGTCAGCACCCAGTGCACCAGGGACTTGATGTCCTCGTCCTTGACCGCGGCGTTCGGCGGCATCGGGATCTCGCCCCACACGCCCTTGCCGCCGGCCTTGACCTTGGCTGCCAGCTTGGCTTCGGCGCCCTTGTCGCCCTTGTACTTGGCGGCAACGTCCTTGTAGGCCGGGCCGACGATCTTGTGATCCAGGCCGTGGCAGCTCATGCAGGCGCTCTTGGTCGCCAGCGCTTGCATCGCAGCATCGTCCGCCGCAGCACTGGCGTGACCGGACACCAACAGGGCAGCCGCAGCGGCCATTCCCAACCAAGTTGCTTTCATACTAACTCCTTAATTAATAAATAAGATTTATTGCTCAACCACAAAAACCGGGGTGCGATATCTTAAACCAACCCGCCGCCATTGCAAGCCTTTCGCAGTTCAGGCAACTCGGCGATGGGCGATAAGCATTTAACGCCCTGGCACACCCAGGCGTTGACCGACTCGCTTTCCGATTTAGCCAATGCCCCCGGCAGCCCCTGAACACCGTTCGGTATGGCGAACACCAGGGTGTGGGGGCGATAGCTGTCGCTCAGGGCTTGCGCCCATTCCGCCATGGCCGGTTGCGGCCCGCGCAACACCACGATGCTCGGCGGCACGAGGAATTCTTCCAGGGCGGCCAGCAGGCTCTTGAATCCGCCCGGCTGATGCGCGACGGCGCTGTAGAAAATCCGCAAGGCGCGCTCTGCTGCTGCCAAATAGCGCATATCGCCCGTCACGTGCCCGAGGCGCTGCAAGGCATGCGCGGCGATGCCGTTGCCCGAAGGGGTGGCGCTGTCGTAGCCGGGCTTGGGGCGGTGGATCAGCTGCTCGTGATCGTGGCTGGTGAAATAAAAACCGCCCTCCACCTGATCCTCGAACTGGTCCAGCAGCACGTCGGCGAGCTGGCGGGCAAACTCCATATCCTCGGGACGGAATTCTCCCTGCAGCAATTCCAGCATGGCATCGAGCAGGAAAGCGTAGTCGTCGAGGTAAGCGTTGAGCCGGGCGCCGTCCCGATGCACCGCCAGCAGGCGGCCGTTGCGCCACATTTCCCGGCGTACGAAGCCCAGCGCGGCCTGCGCCGAGGCAAGCCAGTCCACGCGGCCGAACACCCGCGCCGCACGCGCCATGCCCTTGATCATCAGCGCGTTCCAGCTCACCAGGATTTTTTCGTCGCGGCCGGGGCGGACGCGCTGCTCGCGCGCGGCGAACAATTTGGCTTTGGCGCCGGCCAGCGCTTGCCGTGCCTCTTCTTCGCTCAAGCCAAGGCGTAGCGCGACATCGGCCAGACTCTCGCGCACAGTGAAATGCCAGTGTCGGCCCTCGAAATTGGCCGGCCGCTCGAGCCCGTAATGTGGGGCGAGCACGGCGTATTCCCGCGCGCCCAGGATTTTTTTAACCTCGTCCGGCGTCCAGACGTAAAACTTGCCTTCCTCGTGCTCTGAATCCGCATCCAGCGTGGCGTAATAGCCGCCGTGGGGCGACTGCATTTCGCGCAGCACCCAGGCGGCAGCTCCCTCGACGATTTCCTTGAAGCGCGCTTCCCCGCTGATGACCCAGGCATCGCTGTAAAGCGCCAGCAGCGGTCCGTTGTCGTAAAGCATTTTTTCGAAATGCGGGATGGCCCAGTGCTGGTCCACGCTGTAGCGGAAAAAACCGCCGCCGATCTGGTCGTAGACGCCGCCGTCGGCCATCTTGCGCAGCGAGACCAGCGCCATCTCCAGCGCAGTCGCGTCGCCGTTCGCGGCATGGCGGCGCAGGCAGAATTCCAGGTTGGTGGGGTGGGGAAACTTGGGCGCGGAGCCGAACCCGCCCCAGCTGCTGTCGTAGGACAGCACCAGCTCCTCGCGCGCAGCGGTCAGCGCCGCGCCGCTCATGTCGCCATCAGTCGCGTCCCGCGGCAGCGTGCTGTCGAAGGCGTCGCGCAGGGCAAGCTGCTGGTCGCCGAGTTCGGCCGCACGCTCGTGGTAGAACGCCGCCACGCGGGGGATCAGCTCCTTGAAACCGGGCAGGTTGTAGCGCGAGGTAGGGGGAAAATAAGTGCCGCCGAAGAACGGGGTCTGGTCCGGCGCAACAAACATGGTGAGCGGCCAGCCGCCGTCTTTCCTAGTCAGCATGTAATGCGCGGTCTGGTAGATCTGGTCCAGGTCGGGCCGTTCTTCCCGGTCCACCTTGATATTGATGAAATGCTCGTTCATCAGCGCGGCGGTTGCTTCGTCCTCGAACGATTCGTGCGCCATGACGTGGCACCAGTGACAGGCGGAATAACCGATGGAGAGCAGGATGGGCTTGTTTTCCCGGCGCGCGAGGGTGAGCGCTTCCTCACCCCACGGATACCAATCCACGGGGTTGTCGGCATGCTGCTGGAGGTAGAGGCTGGCTTCCCGGGCGAGATGGTTTGGCATGGCAGACTCGGACACGCAAAATCCAAGTCTAACATTACCTTAATTATTTGGTCGACTATTAACCGGGTGGGGGCGTCACGCGCAGCACTTCCTCGATGGTGGTCGTGCCCGCCGCCACTTTCTGCGCGCCGCTGATGCGCAGGGGCTTCATGCCTTCCTTGTAGGCCTGCTCGCGCAGCAGGGCCAGATCGCTGGAAGCGGAGATGAGCTTCTTCAGCGCCGGCGAAAGGAGCATGATTTCGTATATGCCCGAGCGCCCGAAATAGCCCGTCATGCGGCATTCCAGGCAGCCTTTCGGCGCGTTGATGCTCGCCGGCGTCGCGGCCTTCCACGGGGTGACCAAAGCGTTCCACTCATCTTCGTCGACCGTGGTCTTTTCCCGGCAGTGCGGGCACAGCGTGCGCACCAGGCGCTGCCCCAGCACGCCGAGCACGGTGGAATTGAGCAAATAGGACGGCACGCCGAGATCGAGCATGCGGGTGATGGCGGAGGGCGCGTCGTTGGTGTGCAGGGTGGAGAGCACCAGGTGGCCGGTGAGCGCCGCCTGGATCGCCATTTCCGCCGTTTCCAGGTCGCGGATCTCGCCCACCATGATGATGTCCGGGTCCTGGCGCATCAGGGTGCGGATGCCGCTGGCGAAATCCAGGCCGATGTTGTGCTGCACCTGCATCTGGTTGAACTGCGGCATGACCATTTCGATCGGGTCTTCCACCGTGCAGACGTTGATTTCCGGCTGGGCCAGGGTGCGCAGCGTGGAATACAGCGTGGTGGTCTTGCCCGAGCCGGTCGGGCCGGTGACCAGCACGATGCCGTTGGGCTGCTTTACCATCTCGTTCCAGCGCTGCTCGTCCTGCTCGCTGAAGCCGAGGTCCTTGAAGTCCTGCACGATCACGTCGGGGTTGAATATCCGCATCACCAGCTTTTCGCCGAAGGCGGTGGGCATGGTGGACAGGCGCAGTTCGATTTCTTCCCCGTCGGGGGTACGGGTCTTGATACGGCCGTCCTGCGGGCGCCGCTTCTCGACGATGTCCATGCGCCCCAGGCCCTTGATGCGGCTGGTGATCGCGGTCACCACCGGGGGGGTATCTGGTACACCTGGTGCATCACGCCGTCGATGCGGAAACGCACGTTGCCCGCTTCGCGCCGCGGTTCGAGGTGGATGTCCGAAGCGCGCTGCTCGAAGGCGTACTGGAACAGCCAGTCCACGATGTGCACCACGTGCTGGTCGTTGGCGTCGAGCTGGCCGGCACGCGAAAGTTCCACCAGCTGCTCGAAATTGGCGACGCCGGCTTGCCCTGCGCCCTCATGCGTCTGCAGCGCGCTCTTCATGGAACGCGCCAGATTGTAGAACTCCGGCAGGAAGCGCTTGATCTGGTCGGGACTGGCAACCACGCGCCTGATCTCGCGCCGCAGCGCGTGGGCCAGCTCCTGCTCCCATTCGCGCACGAATGGTTCGGCGGTGGCGATCACCACTTCGCGCAAGTTGGCGGCAACGGGCAGGATCATGAAGCGCGTGGCATAAGCGTGCGACATTACCGTCGCCACGGCGGAAACATCCACTTTGAGCGGGTCGATATGTTGGTAAGGCAGGCCAGTCTTGTCGGCCAGCCACAGCGTCAACGCATCGAGACTGAGCGTTTTGTGGGGCGGCTGGAGACTCTTCCATTTCTGGTCGGCGACGATCACCAGCGGATGCAGCTTGCTCGGGCTCATGCCCCGGGCGGGGAAATTGAGCTTGTCCGCATTTTCTTGCGCCACCATCCCGTCCGCCACTAGCTCCGCCAGCACCTCGGTAAGCGTGAGCTGGTGTTCGTGGACGGGGAGGGTCATGTAGTTTTAGAGCCTTTGTTCAAGCCACAGAGATCACAGAGAACACAGAGGGAAAACTTTGAATCCTCCATATCTCTGTGTCCTCTGTGATCTCTGTGGCCACCGCTTTTCCAGAATTAGCGCTTGAGCTGCGAAACGTCTCGCACCGCACCGCGCGCCGCGCTGGTCGTCATCGCCGCGTAGGCCTGCAGTGCTTGCGACACAATGCGCTCGCGCCCCACCGGCTGCCATGCCTTGGCGCCTTTCTCATCCATCAGGGCGCGGCGGTGGGAGAGATCTTCCCACGACACCATCAGGTTGATGCTGCGATTGGGAATGTCGATCTCGATGGTATCGCCCTCTTCGACCAGGCCGATGGCGCCGCCCTCCGCCGCTTCCGGCGAGGCGTGGCCGATGGAGAGGCCGGAAGTGCCGCCGGAGAAGCGCCCGTCGGTCAGCAGCGCGCAGACCTTGCCCATGCCCTTGGATTTGAGATAAGACGTGGGATACAGCATCTCCTGCATGCCCGGCCCGCCGCGCGGGCCTTCGTAGCGGATCACCACCACGTCGCCGGCCACGATCTTGTCGGCAAGAATGGCTTCCACCGCCGCTTCCTGGCTCTCGAAGATGCGCGCCCGGCCGGTGAACTTGAGGATGCTCTCGTCCACCCCGGCGGTTTTGACGATGCAGCCGTCCTCGGCGATGTTGCCGTACAGCACCGCCAGGCCGCCGTCCTGCGAATAGGCGTGGGCCTTGTCGCGGATGCAGCCGCTGGCGCGGTCGAGATCGAGTTCGGCAAAGCGCTTGTCCTGGCTGAACGCCACCGTGGTCGGCACGCCGCCCGGCGCAGCGCGGTAGAAGGTCTTCACTTTTTCGTCCGTGGTGCGGCGCACGTCCCAGTGCTCCAGCGCCTGGCCCATGGACGGGCTGTGGATGGTCGGCAGGTCGCGGTGCAGCAGCCCCGCGCGGTCCAGTTCTCCGAGGATGGCCATGATGCCGCCGGCGCGGTGCACGTCTTCCATGTGGTAGGTCTGGATGCTGGGCGCGACCTTGGAGAGGTGCGGCACCTTGCGCGACATGCGGTCGATGTCCTGCATGGTGAAATCCACGCCCGCCTCATGGGCCGCCGCCAGCAGGTGCAGCACGGTATTGGTGGAGCCGCCCATGGCGATGTCGAGGGCAACGGCATTCTCGAACGCCTCGAAGGTCGCGATGGAGCGCGGCAGCACGGACATGTCGTCGCGCTCGTAATGGCTCTTGGCTATCGCCACGATCAGGCGGCCAGCCTCCAGGAACAGGCGCTTGCGGTCGGCGTGGGTGGCCACCAGCGAACCGTTGCCGGGCAGGCCCAAGCCCAGCGCTTCCACCAGGCAGTTCATGGAGTTGGCGGTGAACATACCGGAGCAGGAACCGCAGGTGGGGCAGGCGGAGCGCTCCATGATCGCGACATCTTCGTCGCTCTCGTTGGCGTCGGCCGCGGACACCATGGCGTCCACCAGGTCGAGGTGCAGGGTCTTGCCGCGGATCACGGCCTTGCCGGCTTCCATCGGCCCGCCGGAAACGAAAATGGTCGGGATGTTGAGGCGCAGGCTGGCCATCAGCATGCCCGGGGTGATCTTGTCGCAGTTGGAAATGCACACCAGCGCATCGGCGCAGTGAGCGTTGACCATATATTCGACGCTGTCGGCGATGAGCTCGCGCGACGGCAGGCTGTAGAGCATGCCGCCGTGACCCATGGCGATGCCGTCGTCCACCGCGATGGTGTTGAATTCCTTGGCCACGCCGCCGGCGGCCTCGATCTCGCGCGCAACCAGCTGGCCCATGTCCTTGAGGTGCACATGCCCCGGCACGAACTGGGTGAAGGAGTTGGCGATGGCGATGATCGGCTTGTCGAAATCGCCATCGGTCATCCCTGTGGCGCGCCACAGGGCGCGGGCGCCGGCCATGTTGCGGCCGTGGGTGGTGGTGCGGGAACGATACTGCGGCATGAATGCAAAGCTCCTGTTGGAATTCGCCAGTTGAAATATTCAAGAATGGAACATTCTAAACGAATTCAGCCACCGCTCAACGCGCACTTCTCTCCTGCCCCCGTCCACTGCCATGAAGCAGATTGCGCGTCTGTGCCACCTGAGACGGCGATGCAACAAAATCCCGAAGCGCAATAAAAATCCGATTTTTGTCAAAATCAGGGTCTCCCCGCTTTTCCTATCAAGCCACATGTATTAGGATGGCCGACTCCTGAATATCATATGCCGTCATCACGAAGCGGCAGGCTTGAATTCATGGGTTAATTCATTAAAACAATAAACTGCGAAACAAATACACGAGGGGGAGAAGATGGGGGATAAGGTTTTCTTTGAATGGTCAGATGCCATGAGCGTAGGTATCGCCGCAATTGACGAACAGCACAAAATGCTCGTCGACATACTGAACCGCCTCTTCCTTGCCGTAGTGCAGCGGGAAAGCAACGAAATCACCATCGAGATCCTCGACACGCTTGTCGACTACACCAAGACCCATTTCGGCCTGGAGGAAAAGCTGCTGCAGGACGCGGGTTACAACCCGACGGAATTTGCCGCGCATCAAAAGGAACATCAGGCCTTCGTCGGAAAAATCAGTGAAGCCGCCAGCAAGCATTTCGTGGAAGGAAAATCGGTTTCCTTCGAGATCATCAATTTCCTCAAACATTGGTTACAGGACCACATCCTCGTCACCGACAAGAAATACGCCACCGCCTTGCAGGACGCCGGCTATTCGACCAAGGCCTGGACCGATTTTGCCAGCTCCACCATCACAGCCAAACAGGCGGAAACACCCAAGCGCAAGCAGTGGTGGAAGGTCTGGTAGACCCGATTTCAGCACCTTGCAGCCTGCCCTGTATCGGGGCATAAACTTAAAAATAATAAGGGTTTACCTGATACCTGCGGTTGACCCCATGAATTAGGATTGCGCTGCCGGCAGATTTGCTGGCAGGTACACAATCGGCCGATTCAGGGGGAAACATGTTTTGCGGGCGAATTCGACAGGAAAGAGACTTACTGCAATCCGAACTGGCGCAAATGCGCCGGGAGCGAAGCGAGCTGGAGTCAGAGGCTGCGGCACTACGCGCAGAACTGGAAGACTTGCGCCAAGGTCACGCTGCGTCTGCGGACACGTGCGCCATGCACGACCAGTTGTTCAAACACATCATGATGTTCGGCGACTCCTTTGTTGAGGTGCAAGGCACGCTGGCCAAACTTGCCCACGCCATGAAGGCGGAAAAAGACCACGCGATGGAAGCCGCCAACTCTCTCGGCACCAACCTGGTCGCCGTCGAGAAGATTTCCGGCAACCTGCATCAGCTCTCCGAAAAAACCCACGAAACAGCCTCTGGCGTCGAGCACCTGAATGAACGCGCCTCCCAGATCGGCGGCATCGTCAGGATGATCAGGGAGATCGCGGAACAGACCAACCTGCTGGCGCTCAACGCCGCCATCGAGGCCGCGCGCGCCGGCGAGCAGGGGCGCGGGTTCGCCGTGGTAGCCGATGAAGTAAGGAAACTTGCGGAACGCACCGCCAACTCCACCAACGATATCGCCTCCTTGGTTTCGGCCATCCAGAACGAAACCTCCCAGCTCAAATCCACCATGGAGCTTTCCCCCCAGCAGGCGGCGGAATTCAATCGCGACGGCGAAGCGGCAACGCGCAGCATGCAGGGGCTGCACGAGATGTCCAACCAGATGAAAGGCGCGATCGCCTCGTCCGCCTTGTCCTGCTTCGTGGAAACCGCCAAGGTGGACCACCTCATTTTCAAGTTCGAGATCTACAAGGTGTTCATGGGGCTATCCGCCAAGAACCCATCGGACTTCTCCGACCATCTCTCGTGCCGCCTGGGCAAGTGGTATTACGAGGGGGAAGGGCGGGAATGCTTCTCCCGGTTGCAGGGTTACAAGGGGATCGAAACGCCACACGTGGCGGTGCATCAGCACGGGGTAGCCGCCGTCACCCATTTCCGCGCCGGAAATTTCAGCCAGGGCATAAGCGAAATCGAACGCATGGAACAGGCCAGTTTCAAGGTGCTGGCAGAACTCGAGCAAATGGCGGCCGACGGCAAAAATAACAACGGGATGCTCTGCCACCATCAGGCGTAGCCCGGACGCAGCAAAACAAAAAAATCAAAATTGGGGGAAACGCAAAACCATGAAAGTCAACCTGCCTGTCACCGGAATCGAAAAATCCTTTACCAGCGGCACCATCGTATCCAGGACCGACCTCAAGGGCGCCATCACTTACGCCAATGACGCCTTTGTCGAATTAAGCGGCTTCAGCAGGGAAGAACTGATCGGCAAAAACCACAACCTCGTGCGCCACCCGGACATGCCGGCAGCGGCTTTCGCCTGGCTGTGGAGCACGGTGAAATCCGGCCAGCCATGGCGCGGCATCGTCAAGAACCGCTGCAAGGACGGCGATCATTACTGGGTGGAAGCCTTCGTCGTCCCGGTGAAGGAAAAAGGCAAAATCGTCGAATACATGTCGGTACGCTCCCCGCCCACCCGACAGCAGGTAAGCGAAGCGGAAGCACTGTACAAGGAGCTCAACGCCGGCAAGCCGTTAAGCCTCCCCAAAGCGCGCGGCCTGTCCATCAAGGCATCCCTGATCACCCTGATCCTCGCGATGAATCTCATGCTGATCGGCAGCAACGTGCTCGGCTACATCGGCATGCACAAGCTCGGATTCGCCCTGACCGGCGCCGGCATGCTGTTTTCAGCGGGGCTCGGCATTTTCCTCTCGGGCATGATCGACCGCGGCCTGAAGAAAATCATCGGTGTTTTCGACCAGATCGCCGAAGGCAACCTGAGCAGCAAAATCGACATCGGCGGCAAGGACGAAGTCGGCAAGGTGCTGACGTCGCTCGCCTGCATGCAAGTTCACCTCAAGGTGATCCTGGATGAAGTCGCGCTGTCGTCGGCCATTCTTGCATCGCACACCGACCGCTTGAAAGAGGAAATGTCGCACGTCATCACCCGTTCGCACGCGCAGTCTGACCGCATCATGCAGGTTTCCGCGGCGATGGAGGAAATGAGCGCATCCATCCGGGAAGTGGCGGAACACGCGGGCGGCACCGCAGATGCCGCGGGGCAGACCCTTGCAGAAGTGCACAATGGCAATACCCAGATGGGGCACAGCATGGATGCCAGCTCGCGCGTGGTGCAGACAGTGGAGACGTCCGGCACGGCCATCATGGAACTGAACCAGGCCATACTCAAAATCGGGGCGATTACCCAGACCATCCGGGAAATCGCCGACCAGACCAACCTGCTGGCGCTCAACGCCGCCATCGAGGCTGCGCGCGCCGGTGAACAGGGTCGCGGCTTCGCCGTAGTGGCCGACGAAGTGAGAAAACTTGCCGAACGCACCGCCTCCAGCACCGCCGACATTTCCCGCATGGTGGCGGAAATCGAAAACACCGTCGGCGCGGCAACAGGCTCCATGGAACAAGCCGCATGCGAAGTAAAGTCCGGGCTCGCGCTGATCCAGGCAAGCGGCGAAAGCTTCAAGGCGATCACGACCGCGTCGCAGCGGGTGACCGAGATGGCGAGGCACATAGCCGGCGCGGCCAGCCAGCAATCCAGCGCGGGCGAGGAAGTGGCATCCAATATGGAACAGATCTCCGCCATCAGCGGCGAAAGTACGGAAAGCGCCATCCAGATGGGACGCGCCACCGAAGAATTGGCCCATGTGGCAGCAAATCTTCGTTCGATGGCCCGGCATTTCGACTGCGCAAACTGAGCGCTCAAGCATGAGCAAGCATGCGGGGCACATATAATGTGCTCCGCCGTGCGTCCGCTGTGGTAAATTTCGGTCCTTTATTCGCCCCTCCCGGACGCCATGCTGATTCACCCCCAATTCGACCCCATCGCACTTCACCTTGGTCCGCTGGCCATCCGCTGGTACGGACTGATGTACCTGACGGCCTTCGCCCTGTTTCTCGGTCTCGGCCGTTACCGCCTGAATGCCCGCCCCGATCTCGGATGGCGCAAGCAGGAACTGGACGACCTGCTGTTTTATGGCGTGCTGGGCGTGGTGCTGGGTGGGCGCCTGGGCTATATCCTGTTTTACAAGCCGGGCTACTATCTGCAGCATCCGCTGGAGATTTTTGCCGTGTGGCAGGGCGGCATGTCCTTCCATGGAGGCTTCCTCGGCGTGCTGGTGGCGATGTGGCTGTTCTCGCGCAAGACGGGAAAAACCTGGCTGGCCGTGACCGACTTCATCGCCCCGCTGGTCCCGCTTGGGCTCGGCGCCGGGCGCATCGGCAATTTCATCAACGGCGAACTGTGGGGGCGCCCTACCGACGTACCCTGGGGCATGGTTTTCCCGCAAGTGGACCTGGTGGCGCGCCACCCTTCGCAGCTATACGAGTTCGCCCTCGAAGGCCTGACCCTGTTTACCCTGCTGTGGCTGTTTTCGCGCCGCCCGCGACCCCTCGGCGCGGTTTCGGCGCTATTCCTGATCGGCTACGGCAGCTTCCGCTTCCTGGCGGAATTCAGCCGCGAGCCGGACGATTTCCTCGGCCTGCTGACATTGGGCCTGTCCATGGGACAGTGGCTGTCCTTGCCGATGATTGCGGCCGGGGTGGCGATGCTGCGCTGGGCGTACAACCGGAGATAGTTTATCTGCCGGGATGTGTGCCAGGAACGCAATTTGTGGTTAAAATTCGGACTTTGCCTCTGAATTCTTAAGGATAGATCATGTCTCAATTTCGCATCGCGCCAAGCATCCTGTCGGCCAACTTCGCCAATCTGGGCAAGGACGTGGACGATGTGCTCGCCTCCGGCGCCGACATCGTTCACTTCGACGTGATGGACAACCATTACGTGCCCAACCTGACCATCGGCCCGCTGGTATGCGAAGCACTGCGCAAGCACGGCGTGACTGCGCCGATCGACGTGCACCTGATGGTCAAGCCGGTGGACCGCATCATTCCCGACTTCGCCAAGGCGGGCGCCACCTACATCACGTTCCACCCCGAGGCTTCCGAGCACGTCGACCGCACCATCGGCCTGATCAAGGAATGCGGCTGCAAAGCCGGCCTGGTGTTCAACCCGGCCACCCCGCTGGATATACTCGAATACACCCTCGACAAGCTGGACATGGTGCTGCTGATGTCGGTCAACCCCGGATTCGGCGGACAGAAGTTCATTCCCTACGTGCTGGACAAGGCGCGCAAGGTACGCCAGATGATCGACGCACGCGGCCTCGACATCAGCCTGGAAATCGACGGCGGCGTCGGTCCCGGCAATATCCTGGAAGTGGCGAAAGCCGGCGTGGACACCTTCGTTGCCGGTTCCGCCGTGTTCGGCGCGGCCAAGGACAGCGATCCGCAGCGTTACAACTCCGTTATCGCCGCGATGCGCGCCGAACTGGCCAAGGCGTGAAACCAGTGAGCGGGAAGCGGTGAGCAGAAAGCGGTACCCCCCGCCCTCGCTGCCGCTTCCCGCTCACCGCTCACCGCTTACTACTACCATGAACTTCCCACTCTCCATCAAAGCGGTCGTCATCGACCTCGACGGCACCCTGCTCAACACTGCGCCCGACCTGGCCGAGGCCGCCACGCGCATGGCCGCGGAACTGAATCTTCCGCCCATCGAACTGGAAACGGTCAAGACCTACATCGGCAACGGCGTTTCCCGCCTGGTGAAGCGCGTGCTCACGCGCGACATGGACGCGGAACCCGATGCCGCGCTGTTCGCCCGCGCCTATCCGATATATGAAAAGCACTATGCCGAAGGCGTGAGCCGCGAAAGCCGGCCCTTCCCCGGCGTGGTGGAAGGCCTGCAAGCGATGAAAACGGCAGGGTTCCGCCTCGCCTGCATCACCAACAAGGCGGAGAAATTCACCGTGCCGCTGCTCAAGGACACCGGTCTGTTCGATTATTTCGAGCTGATCCTTTCCGGCGACACGCTGCCCAAGCGCAAACCCGACCCGCTGCCGCTGCAGCATGCCTGCAAGATTTTCGGCATCGCAGCGGCGGAATTGCTGCTCATCGGCGATTCCCTCAACGACACCCAGGCGGCGCGTGCGGCAGGCTGTCACGTGTTCTGCGTACCCTACGGCTACAACCGCGGCCGCAGCGTGGCAGAACTGGACCTCGACGCCGTGGTGCCCAGCCTTTTCGAAGCCACCAAACTGATAAAAAAAATCTGACGTCATGCGCAACCAACCTCAAGCTGTACTGAAATCGGCCCTCCTTTCCTGGCGATGGCGTGCCTGGCAATAGGAAGTCTCGCGCCACCGCGCTTTTTTCAGTCTAGCTTAAGGAACCGACACCATGACCGAACAGGAATTCAATCAGCTTGCCCAGCAGGGCTACAACCGCATCCCGCTCACGCTGGAAACCCTCGCCGACCTCGACACCCCGCTGTCGCTTTACCTCAAGCTCGCCAACCAGCCCTACTCCTACCTGCTGGAGTCGGTGGAAGGCGGCGAGCGCTTCGGGCGCTACTCTTTCATCGGCCTGCCGGCCAAAACCCGCATTGTGGTACGCGGCCGGAACATCACGGTGGAAAGCGACAGCGGCACGCTCGAACAGACGGAAGCGAGCGACCCGCTGCAGTTCATCCAGCAATACATGGCGCGCCTCAAAGTGCCGGCGCGCCCCGGACAACCGCGCTTCAGCGGCGGCCTGGCGGGCTACTTCGGCTACGACACCATTCGTTACGTCGAGAAGAAACTGGCGCACACCAGCAAACCCGACGTGATCGGCGCGCCGGACATCCTGCTGCTGCTGTCGGACGAACTGGCGGTAATGGACAACCTGTCCGGCAAGATCTACCTCATCGTCTATGCCGACCCCGGCCAGCCAGATGCCTACGCACGGGCGCAACAACGCCTCACTGCACTGCGCGGCATGCTGCGCAAACCGGTGGAAATACCCGCCGCGCCTGCATCCGGCGCGCAACAGGCGAGTTCGGAAATCGGCGAAGACGCATTCAAGGCCGCCGTCACCAGGGCAAAAAATTACATCACCGACGGCGACATCATGCAGGTCGTGCTGTCGCAGCGCATGAGCCAGCCCTACGCCGCCTCGCCGCTGTCGCTGTACCGCGCGTTGCGCACGCTCAACCCTTCGCCTTACATGTTTTACTACGACATGGGCGACCATCACGTGGTCGGCGCCTCGCCGGAAATCCTGGTGCAGCTGGAAGCGGACACCATCACCGTGCGCCCCATCGCCGGCACCCGCACGCGCGGCAAAACGCGCGAGGAAGACGAAGCGCTGGCCAAGGACCTGCTCAGCGATCCCAAGGAACTCGCCGAACACCTGATGCTGATGGACCTCGGCCGCAACGACGTGGGCCGGGTATCCGCCACGGGCACGGTGCAGGTCACGGAGAAAATGGTCATCGAACGCTACTCCCACGTCATGCACATCGTCTCCAACGTCGAAGGCAAGCGCAAGGCGGGCGTATCGGCCATGGACGTGCTGCGCGCCACCTTCCCGGCCGGCACGCTGTCCGGCGCCCCCAAGGTGCGCGCTATGGAGATCATCGACGAACTCGAACCCACCAAGCGCGGCATTTATGGCGGCGCGGTGGGCTACCTCGGCTTCAACGGCGACATGGATCTCGCCATCGCCATCCGCACCGCCGTGATCAAGGACGGCACTCTGTTCGTCCAGGCCGGCGCCGGCATCGTGGCCGATTCCGTGCCGCAAAGCGAATGGGAAGAAACCCGCAACAAGGCGCGCGCGGTGCTGCGCGCAGCCGAGCTGGCGCTGGGCGGCTTGGCCGACTAAGCGATGATTTTAAAAAAATCACCAATCAGCCACAGAGATCACAGAGGACACAGAGATGAAGCGTGTTTTGCATTTTTTGCGGGTTGGGCCATGAAACTGTCCTTCTCCGCCGTCCCGGTTTTCTCTGTGAACTCTGTGTTCTCTGTGGCTAACTGATTTCAAGATGATCAGCCTCAGCCAGGTCAGCAAGCGTTACCCCGGTGGTCTCGAGGCGCTGAAGGACATCACCTTCACCATCGAGACCGGCGAGATGGCGTTCGTCACCGGACATTCCGGTGCCGGAAAAAGCACGCTGCTCAACCTGATCGCCGCCATCGAGGCGCCCAGCAGCGGCACCATCGTCATCAACGGGCAAAACCTGGGCCAGCTGCGCCCCGCGGCCATCCCCTTCCTGCGGCGCAATTTCGGCCTGATTTTCCAGGACCACAAGCTGCTATACGACCGCAGCGTGTTCGACAACGTGATGCTGCCGCTGGAAATCACCGGTTTCGATCAAGGCGAAGCCGCCAAACGGACCCGCGCCGCGCTGGACAAGGTCGGACTGCTGGGACGCGAGAAAACCATGCCGATCGCCCTGTCCGGCGGCGAACAGCAACGCCTGTGCATCGCCCGCGCCATCGTGCATCGTCCCGCCATCCTGCTGGCAGACGAACCCACCGGCAACCTCGACAGCAACTACGCGAGCGAGATCCTGGAAATGTTCAAGTCGTTCAACCAGGTCGGGGTAACGGTGCTGATCGCCACCCACGACGAACATCTGATCGAGCGCTACAGCGCGCGTACCCTGCATCTGCAGCACGGGGAGCTGCTCGCATGAGGCGGCACTGGCGCACATTCAGCACAGTGCTGCGGCGCTTTGCCGCCACGCCGCTGGCCACGCTGCTGACGCTGAGCGTCATCGGCATCGCGCTCAGCCTGCCGGCCGGGCTGTACCTGCTGCTATCCAACCTCAACCACGTTGCCGGCAACCTCGACGCCGAACCGCAAATCAGCCTGTTTCTCAAGCGCGATGCGGGCAAGGATGTGATACGCCAGATCGACGCGCGCCTGAAGAAACACCCCGGCGTCAAAAACCATCTTTTCGTCGGACGCGATCAGGCGCTCAAGGACCTCTCCGCCAGCAGCGGGCTGGGAGACGTGACCGCCGGACTGACGCACAACCCCCTGCCCGACGCCTATGTCGTCAACGCCGTCGAAAACGACCCCGCCATGCTGGAAAAGCTGCGCGCCGAAGCGGCCGGCTGGTCTGGCGTGGAAACCGCCGAGCTCGACTCGAGCTGGGCCCGGCGCCTGGACGCGCTGCTCGGACTGGGCCGTCAGATCACCCTGATCGTCGCCGCCTTGCTGGGTTTTGGCCTGATCGCCGGTACCGGCAACACCATCCGCCTGCAAATCCTCACCCGCCTGGAGGAAATCGAAGTCAGCAAGCTGATCGGCGCGACCGACCGCTTCATCCGCCTGCCTTTCCTCTACCATGGCGCCCTGCAGGGGCTGCTGGGCGGCATGGCAGGATGGGCCATCATCAGCGCCAGCGCCTATTTTCTCGATAGCCACATCGCGCAGCTCGCCGGCCTTTACGGCTCGGCCTTCCACCTCGAACTGCTCGGTGCGGGCCAGACTGTTGTCCTGCTGGCCCTCTCCGCCTTGCTCGGCTGGATCGGCGCCTACCTCGCCGTGAGCCACTTTCTGCGGCATTTTCATCTGTCTCACCGCTGATCCAGGCAGCGAATTTTCATGCGACGGTGTCGTCGCAATTGTTTAACCCCTATTGAACGTCAGAACGCAACCTTTCCAGCTATTAGCGCGTCCTAAGAGATAATCCGGGTTTAATATCTCGAAGTGCTGCCCGGCAATTGTCTGAATCAAGGAAGCCTGAACGTGGAAACAGAAAGGAAGCACCTCTTGTTCGGCAACCGCGTGACCGCGGTTCTCGCCGCCATCATCTGGACGCTGGTGGTGGTCGCATCCCTCTGGTCACAGCGCGGCCAGCTGGACCGCACGGCGGAATCGATGGCCAGGATCGACGCGGTCACCAATCTCAAGAAGGACATGGCGATTCGCAAGTGGGCGGCCAGCGTGGGCGGGGTTTTCATCAACGCCGACAAGGTGCCGCCGATCGAAACCCTGGAGGAACAGGAACACCTCTCCGGGGACAAGATGGACGGCACCCCGTTCAATCTCGTAGCGCTCACGCCCATTCATATCCTGGAAGCGGTCCAGGAAGTCAGTAACAAGGAATACGGCATCAAGGAAAGGCTCACCTCGCGCCAGCTGCGCAACCGCAACAACGCCCCCGACGACTGGGAGGCGAAAGCGCTCAAGACGCTGGAAAGCGGCGCACAGATAGCCACCGAGGCGGTCCCCAAGAAAGGCAGCCACGGCCTGATGCGGGTCATGATACCGATGCGCATGGAAGAGGAGTGCCTGGAGTGCCATCGCGACACCCTGGTCCCGGTGGGGGGGCTGCGCGGCGGCGCGGTGATCTCGATCGACCTCAACACCTACCGGACCGTCCAGGAGCCGACATGGCGCTCCATCCAGTACTGGCACTTCGGCATCTGGTTTCTCGGCCTCGCCACGATCTCGACTTTCAGCTTTTTCGCCCGCCGTCGTGTCCTGGAACAGGAGCGGCAAAGCGAGGAACGGCGCGAAAACGAGCTGGCTTTCTCCGCCATGGCCGAGGGCGCCGTCATCACCGACTCAGAAGGCACCATCCTGTGGGTAAACGACGCGTTCTGCACCATTTACGGCTTCACCCGCGACGAGGTGATCGGCCAGAACCCGCGCATCCTCAAGTCCGGACGGCACGACAACACGGTGTACAGCAATCTCTGGAATCAGTTGAAAACCGTCGGGCACTGGCGCGGGGAATTGTGGAACCGGCGCAAATCGGGCGAGATATTCCCCGAGGAAATCTCGATCCGGGCCTTGCGCGGCCACGACGGACGGATTCGCCGCTTCATCTCCATTTTCTCCGACATCACCGAGCGCAAACAGGCCGAGGCGGAATTGCAGAAGCACCGCGAACACCTGGAGGAGCTGGTGCGGCAGCGCACCGAGGAACTGACGGTGGCGCGCGATCAGGCCGAAGCCGCCAACCACTCCAAGACCACCTTCCTCGCCAACATGAGCCATGAGCTGCGCACGCCCCTGAATGCCGTGATCGGCTTCTCGCAACTGATGGACAAGGACCCGGCGCTGTCCGACAAGCAGCGCCGCAACGCAGAAGTCATCGAACGCTCGGGCAACCATCTGCTCACCCTGATCAACGACATCCTGGAACTCTCCAAGATCGAATCCGGCAAGATGCGGGTGACGGAAGAAGAAGCCAGTCCCGGCGAACTCCTGCGCGAGGTCAGCGACATGATGCGGGGACGCGCCGAACAGACCGGCCTGACGCTCACGCTGGAAGCGCCCGATCTGCCGCCGGGCGCCTTGCTCGACACCGTCAAGCTGCGCCAGGTCTTGCTCAACCTGCTGTCGAACGCGGTCAAGTTCACTCGCCACGGCGGTGTCGCGCTCAGGGTAAAGACGCAAGCCGAAGGGGAAGGCAAGGCCCGCCTGGAATTTGCCGTGAGCGACACCGGCATCGGCATCGCCCCGGAAGACCTGCGCCGCATCTTCGAACCCTTCGAACAGGCGGGCACACCCTCGGCCAATCAGGCAGGCACCGGCCTGGGGCTGACCATCAGCCGGCAGTACCTGCAAATGATGGGCAGCGATCTGACCGTCGAGTCCACCCCCGGACAAGGCTCGTCCTTCATGTTCACGCTGCTGGTGCAGACCTGCGGCACACCCGCGGCGCATCCCGGCACGCGCGGCCGCGTCGTCGATCTTGCGGCCGCCGACCGCGGTAAGCGCATCCTGGTCGCGGACGACAATACGGAAACGCGGCTCCTATTTCGCGACTTGCTGGAACCCTACGGCTTCGAGATCGCCGAGGCCGAGGACGGCAGCCAGGTCGAAGAGCGGGTCGCATCGTTCCAGCCCGAACTGGTCCTCATGGACTGGCGCATGCCGAAAATGGATGGACTGGAAGCGATGCGCCAGATGCGCGCCCGGAAAGACGCGTGTCAGCCCAAGGTAGTGATCCTCACCGCCTACGCTTTCGAGGAGAACCGCCGGGAAGCGCTCGAAGCAGGCGCAGACGACTTCATGCGCAAGCCGGTTCGGAAAGAGGAGCTATACGCCGTGCTGGAAAAACAGCTCGGCATACATTTCGCGCGCGAAATCGAAGCGCCGCGCGATGGCGGGCAGAAAACGGCGGAACTGACCGCCGCCGACCTGGCGTCCCTTTCCGCGGAAGCCCGCGCAAGGCTGACCGAAGCGGTACGCGAACTCAACCCCGCCAAGATCGCGGCGGAACTGGATCAAATCCGGCTGGAAAATCCCGAGCTGGCCGCACGGCTGCTTGCTCTGGCCGAGAACATGCAATACCGCCAATTCTGGCAACTGCTCGGCATCGCAGGCATATAATGAATTCAGGAAAAGCCCTTTGACGAGATTGCCTTGAACCAACCTGGAATGGACAAGCTGGTGGAAACCCTGCTCCAGGGGGACCACATCGGAGCCCTCGCCGAGGCCAGGCGCCTGCTTGCCCTGAGCGTCGTTCCCGAACGCATCGTGACCGAGGGGATGGAAGCGGCGATGAGCCAGCTGGACGACAAGTGCACGGTGGAAAGCTTCAACCTGCTCGAAATCATGCTGGTCGGGCGCGCCGTTTCTGCAGTGGCGAACGAACTTTACCCGGAAGGCTTGTCGCCCGAGCAGGGCCGGGCGACCTGCGTGATCGCCACGCTGCTCGGCGACGTGCACGACCTGGGCAAGAACATCACCAGGATGGTGCTGATCGGCAAGGGTTACCGGATCGTCGACCTGGGCAAGGACTGCCCCGTGGATACCCTGGTAAACGCCGCCGAGCGCGAGCGCGCGCTGGTCGTGCTGGTGAGCGGGCTGCTGACCTCGGTCATCCCGCAAGTGGCCAAGGTCAGGCCGGCGCTGGCGGAAAAAGGGCTGGCCCACATCAAGGTCATTGCCGGCGGCGCCGCGCTGAAGCAGTCCTCGCCCCAGGCGCTGAATGTCGATTACGTGGCCGAAACGGCCTTCGACGGGGCGCGCTACCTGGACCAGTTGCTGGAGACGCCATGAACAGCCTGGAGCGCATCAAGGCCGCGCTGGCTTTCGCCCCACCGGATCGCACCCCGGCTGTGCCGCAACTGTTCGGCCACGCCGCCGCGGTGGGCGGCGTCGCGCTGCGCGATTATCTGCGCGACGGCGCCCTGCTCGCCGCGTGCCAGGCCAGGACGCTGGAACGCTACGGCCACGACGTGGTGTTCGCCTTCATGGATCTGTGCGTGGAAACCGAGGCGCTCGGCTCGACGCTGCAATACCGCGAAAACCAGTATCCGGACGTGATTTCCTACGCGCTGACGCTCTCCAGCGAAGTATCGGCCCTGACTATGCCGGATCCTGCCAGCGCCGGGCGCATGCCCGAACTGCTCAAGGCGACATCGATCCTGCGCCGCGAGCTGGGCGATACGACGCTGGTGGCCGGCTGCGTGGCCGGGCCGATGACCCTGGCGACCCAGTTGCTCGGCATCGAGACCGCGCTCTACCTGGCGGTGGACGATCCGGCGCGATTCGAGCAGATTCTCGATTTTTCCACCGCCGTCGCGATCCGCTACGGCTGCGCCCAGATCGCGGCGGGCGCCCATTTGCCCATCGTGTTCGACCCCGCCGCGTCGCCCGCGGTGGTGCCGCCGCAGTTTTTCCGCGAACTGCTGCTGCCGCGGCTGCAGCAGGTTTTCGCCGCGTTCCGCCAGGCCGGGGCGCTGGCCAACTGGCTCAACATCGCCGGGCCGACGGCCGCCACCCTGCCCTATTACCCCGAGGCCGGCGCCGACATCGCCAACTTCGACTATTACGTCGAACCGGACCAGGTGCAGCGATTGCTGCCCCGCACCTGCGTCGACGGCAACATGAAATCGCTGCTCTTCGTCGAAGCGAGCCCGGACGAGGTGGCCGCCGCCGCTGCCCTGCTGATCTCGTCATTCGCCCGGCGCGGCGGCTTCCTGCTTTCCTCCGGCTGCGAAATCCCGCCCGAGGCGAAACCGGAAAACATCGCCGCCATGGTGGCGGCGTGCCGGAGGGCCTAGGGCCATGCCCGAGCTGCTGCTCAGCATCGACGGCGCGGCTCACCGCATCGCCTTCGCCCCCGGCCATTCGCTGCGCGACATCCTCGACGCGACCGATTTTCGCGTGCGCTCCGGCTGCCGCGGCATCGGCGCATGCGGGCTGTGCCGGGTGCGCGTGCTCTCCGGCGCGGACGGCGAAGCGACGCAGAACGAGCGCCTGCACCTGAGCGAAGCCCAGCTGGCGGGCGGAATGCGGCTCGCCTGCCAGTTCAGTCCGGCGCATGATCTCGAAATCGAAATCCTCAACCCCGCGCCCCCGTCGAACTGGAAATCCCCCCCGGACCGGGTGGAGGCGTACCCGACGCACAGTCCCGGGGGAAAATGGCTGCCGCCGGAAGTCCGGCATCCCTGCGGCCTCGCGGTGGACCTGGGCACGACCAATCTGTGCCTGTCGCTGTTCGATCTGGCCAAGGGGCACTGGCTCGCCGACCGGTGGGGCCGCAACCCGCAGCAGAATTTCGGCGCCGATATCATCACCCGCCTCGCGGCGGCACAGGAATCGCCCGCCGCCGCACGGGAAATGAGCGATGCCGTGGTGGCGGCCATCGGCGAAGCGCTGCTCGACATCGCCACGCGCGAGGGCTTCGACACGCGCCGCGTGGTCAATATCACCGTGGTCGGCAACACGGCGATGCTGGCCCTGCTCACCAGCCACAATTTCCACCTGCTGCTGCAGCCGGAATACTGGACCCGGTTCGTGGATTGCCGCCCCGAGGAAACGTCCGGCTGGATCGCGCAGTGGGGCGCGAACCCCCTCGCCGAGGCCGACGTCGTCGCGCCGCTGGCGGGCTTCGTCGGCTCGGACCTGCTGGCCGGGCTGGTGGCGACGCGCTTCATCGACAGCGCGGCGCCGGCACTATTCATCGACTTCGGCACCAATTCCGAGATCGCGCTGTGGAACGGCAGGGAACTGTGGGTGACCGCGTCCGCCGGAGGACCGGCCTTCGAAAGCAGCGGCATCAGCTGCGGCGTGCCCGCCGAGGCAGGCGCGGTGTTCCGCGTGAAGTGCGATGCGGCGGGGAACTTGGCCTGGGGCATCATCGGCGACGACCGCGCGCACGGGATATGCGGGTCTGGCCTGGTGGACTTGATCGCCTGCCTGCTCGAATCCGGCAAGCTGTCCAGTACCGGCAGATTCACCGCGGGCGAAACGGGATATGCCTTCAGCGCCGGCGGAACGGCGCTGACGCTGACCAAGAATGACGTGGACCTCATGCAGCGCGCCAAGGCCGCCGTCGGGGTCGGCATCCTGGCGCTGTGCGGCCATGCCGGGATTACGCTGAAGGACCTGCGGCGCGTTTGCGTGGGCGGGGCCTTCGGGCGCTACCTCGACGTCGCCAACGCCCAGGCCATAGGCCTGTTGCCGCCGGGGCCGCCGGAAAGGGTGGAGCTCTCCGGCAACACCGCCCTCGCCGGCTGCTGCGACGTCATGCTGTCGTCCCTGGCGGCGGAAAAACTGAGCGACTTGCGCATCCGCGCGCGCATCGTCAATCTGGCGCAGCATCCCGATTTCGACCTGGTGTTTCTCGACAATCTTTACCTTCAGCCGTTGCAGGAGAGATGAAGACAATGCCCTCCAGCGCACAACAAACCTATCTAGAAGCGGTGATCAAGACGGCGCAATACGTCGCCGGCCTGACCAGCGACCGGGATATCTGGAGCGAGCTGGGGAAAGTCATGTCGCGCTTCTTCGACGCGGACATCGTCGCCTTCGCCGGGAAGCGCCCGGATGGGAAAATTCTGCTCCATTCCTGCATTCCCCTCGATGAAGACCTTTGCCCCCCGCTGCTCGAAGCTGCGCAGAACACCATCACCCAGGTGCTGGAAAGCGGTTTTCTGGCCACCGACACGCTGCAACTGCAGCAGGCCTGCTCGTTCGCCTTCCTGCCCCTGACGGAGGGCCGCCGCACCGCGACCGTGATGCTGGTGGGTCACTACGCCGCAGCGCCCCTGTCCAGGGAGTTGCTCAACGTTTACCTCGCGGTGGCCGGCCTGTTCGACACCACGCTCGCGCGCATCGCCTCGGAACACCGCTTCATCAGCATGGCGGACAACGTGCCGGAAATGCTTTACCAGATACTGCGCTATCCCGACGGAAAGGCCCGCTTCACCTATGTCAGCAAGGGTTCTGTGGAAGCGCTGGGGCTGCCGCCGGACGAACTGCTGGCGAACGCGGCGGCATTCGATGGCGGCATCCACCCCGACGACCGGGCAGCCTACGAGGCTGCGCTGATGCGCTGCGAAACGGACGGCGTGCGCCTCAACCAGGCATTTCGCTGGCTCGACAAGCGGGCCGGGGTGCGGCACATCCTGCTCAACGCCATGCCGAGCGCGCTGGAGGATGGCGTCGTAGCATGGGACGGCGCGGCCCAGGACATCACCGAGCGCGAACGGCTCGAAGCCGAGCGCAAGCGCAGCATGGCGCAGCTGGAAAACAGCATGGAGGAAACCGTCCAGGCCATCGCCACCACCATCGAGATGCGCGACCCCTACACCGCCGGGCACCAGCGCCGCGTCGCCGGCCTGGCGCAACGCATCGCGGCGCGAATGCACCTGCCGGCGGAGGAAATCCACGGGATTTTTCTCGCCGCGACCATCCACGACATCGGCAAGATCCACATTCCCGCCGAGATCCTGAGCTTTCCGGGCAAGCTGGGGGCGATCGAGTACACCTTGATCAAGACCCATGTCCAGGCCGGCTACGATATCCTGAAAAACATCGAATTTCCCTGGCCGCTGGCGCAGATGGTGTACCAGCACCACGAACACCTCGACGGCAGTGGCTACCCGCGCGGTTTGCAGGGTGACCAGATCTCGCTCGCCGGCCGCATCCTGTGCGTGGCCGACGTGGTCGAATCGATGGCGACGTACCGCCCCTATCGCCCGGGGCTGGGTGTGCGGAAGGCGTTGGCGGAAGTCAGGAAGAACCGCGGCAAGCTGTACGATACGGCGGTGGTGAACGTATGTCTGGAGCTGTTCAGGGAGGGATATGAGTTTGGCTGAGAAAAACCCGGCTGGTCCGGGCGAAGTGCTGATCGTCGAAGACACGCCGGCGTCCCTGCAACTGCTTTCCGATTTGCTGACGCAGGCCGGCTATGCCGTGCGCCAGGCGCAGGACGGCGAAATGGCCCTGCTCTCGGCGCGGGAGCGGCCGCCGGAACTGGTGCTGCTGGACATCCGCATGCCCGGCATCGACGGTTACGAAGTCTGCCGCCGGCTCAAGGCCGATCCGCGCACGCGCGATGTCCCGGTGGTCTTCCTTTCCGCCCAGCACGAGACGGAGGACAAGGTCCAGGGCTTCAAGCTGGGCGCGGTGGACTTCGTCGCCAAGCCCTATCAGCCCGACGAGGTTCTGGCGCGGGTGCGCACCCATATCGAGTTGCGGCGTCTGCAGACCGGGCTGGAGCAGCGGGTGCGTGAGCGCACGGCGGACTACGAGCAGTCGCAAAAGAAGCTGCAGGCGTCATGGCAGCAGCTGCAGGAACTCACCGGCTTCCTGCAAACGGTGCGCGAAGAGGAGCGCACCCGCATGGCGCGCGAAATCCACGACGAGCTGGGGCAGGCGCTTACCGCCTTGCGCATCGACCTGGGCTGGCTGGTAAACAAGTGCAGCGGCGACGACCCGCGCATCGCCGAAAAGCTGGCTTCCGCACACCAGCTGGTGGTGAGAACGCTAGACGCCGTGCGCCGCATTTCCGAGGACCTGCGGCCGGGCATGCTGGACGACCTTGGACTGGCGGCGGCCATCGAGAATCACGTGGCGAAATTCACCGAACACTCAGGCATCCCCTGCGCGCTCACCATGAACCGGGAGGAGTTCGGGATCGCCGACGACATGGCAACAGCGATATTCCGCCTGACCCAGGAGGCACTGACCAACGTGGCGCGCCATGCCGCCGCGCATAGCGTGAAAGTGGAAATTCTGGATGGTGACGACGCAATCCATGTGACGGTTCAGGACGACGGAAGCGGACTCCCCCCATCCAACGGGAGAAAGACCTTCGGATTGCTCGGCATGCGAGAAAGGGTCAAGATGTTTGGCGGAAAATTCGACATGGCCAGCGTGCCGGGCAAAGGCACCCGCATCGCTGCCATCTTCCCCAAGAATCAAGAGGTAAACGAATAGTGCCCATGAGAATATTGATAGTCGACGATCACGCCCTGCTGCGCGCGGGGGTGAAACACATCCTTTCCGAACACCCCGACATCGAGGTGGCGGGCGAGGCGAGCAACGGCGCCGAGGCGCTGGCCAGGATACAGGCGGAGAACTGGAACGCGGTGGTGCTGGATATGTCCATGCCGGGCAAAAGCGGCGTCGAACTGATCAAGCAGATCAAGGCGGAAAGGCCGAAATTGCCGATTCTCGTCCTCAGCATGCACACCGAGGATGTGTATGCGGTGCGCACCCTCAAGGCCGGCGCATCGGGCTACCTGTGCAAGGACAACGCGGAAACGCAACTGGCCCAAGCCATCCGCAAAGTTGCGAAAGGCGGCCTGTTCATGAGCCAGGCGGTGGCGGAGAAACTGGCGGTCGAGATGCTGAGCGGTACGAGCGATGCGCCGCCCCATACCCTCCTGTCCGACCGGGAATACCAGATCTTCCAGCTCATCGCGCGCGGCAGAAGCGTCACGGAGATCGCCGACGAACTCAACCTGAGCGTAAAGACCGTCAGCACCCACAAGACCCGCCTGATGCAGAAGATGAATGTCGCCAACGTTGCCGAGCTCATCCACTACGCCATCAGGCACGACCTCGTCCCGGAGGAAAATAGGATGCCGGAATAGCCATTGACGGCATCTTGGAGGGGTAGGAATCGTCCTACCCCTTTGCGTTTTTTAGTCGCTATTTCCCACGGGTAAATTCAGCGTTCGCTGATATTTTTTCAGACAAAAAACGCGCAAGATGGCAAGCATCGAAATAGCTGGCAGGCCCATCATGACATTACCGAATTCTTATCTGGATAAAATTCGTCACATCTATTTGTTCGATAATCTCAGCGATGCCGAATTCAAACAGGTGTCCGAACACTCCAAACTGGTCAAGTTCGCCACGGGCGAAATACTGTATTCGCAAGGGGATTATTGCCACCATTTTTACGTCGTTTTCGATGGCGTGATGAAACTGTTCCACGCAGCTCCGAATGGAACGGAAAGGGTTCTGGAACTCATTGGCGCCGGGCAGTTGCTCGGTGAAGACGCCATGTTTATAGGTCAATATTCCACCCACGCAGTTGCCCTCGAGCCGAGCCATGTGATCGCTTTCGACTCTCGAACCTTCGTCAACCTGCTGCATACGAACCCGGAGCTGTGCTTGCGCATGATGACCCTGATGAGTCACCGCCAGCAGAACCTGATCGACGAGATCGGAAACCTCACCCTGCAGAGCGCCATCCAGCGCATCACGCAATACCTGATCAAGGAAAATGGCAGCCTGGCCGAACTCGACGGCGTGGTGCGGTTCAATGCCAACAAGCAGGTGATCGCCTCGCGCCTTGGCGTGACGCCCGAAACCTTTTCGCGCATCATCGGCAAGCTTCGCAATGAGGGAATGATAGACTGCATCAAGGATTCCATCGTGCTGAAGAACGTGGCTTCCTTACGGCAGGTTGCGGACGGGATGATTTCCCTGAATCGGTAAGCTACGGAAAAATGCAGCACAAGTGAGCGAAGCCGACCAGGCTTAATCCTGAACAACCGCCATTCCAATTAAGCCTGTGCCAGATGTAAAACCAGCAGGCTTTAGTCTCAGTTTGTTCGCTGCGGCCCCTCCAGACAAGAGCCAACCTACCCCCTTCCTGGCTTGCTGGTGGTAAAAACGCTCCTGCCAGGAACTATTCCGGCCGCCAAACCTCTATTTTCTCCATACCCTCATGTTTACGTCATTAATAAACCACTCACGACTATATTTTCCTGTTTACGATTTTAAGCGCTTTATACAACAGGCTTTAATACTTGAACGTTTTACTGTACTATCACTCTCATGAACCGAGTGCTAAAATGTTTTCGCAAGGAGGAAAAAATTCATGACCCATGCTCTTAGTTTTCCCGTACCCACTTCGGTAGGGAGCCTGGAAAGTTATATCCAGTCGGTCAAGGCGTTGCCCATGCTGACTCCCGAGGAGGAGCATGACTACGGCGTGCGCCTGAAGCAGGACAACGACGTGGAAGCCGCACGCATGCTGGTGATGTCGCATTTGCGCGTGGTCGTGAGCATTGCGCGCGGTTATCTCGGCTACGGTCTGCCGCAAGCCGACCTGATCCAGGAAGGCAATATCGGGCTGATGAAGGCGGTCAAGCGTTTCGACCCGGACCGCGGCGTGCGCCTGGTTTCGTTTGCCGTGCACTGGATCAAGGCCGAAATTCACGAGTACATCCTGCGCAACTGGCGCCTGGTCAAGATCGCCACCACCAAGGCGCAGCGCAAGCTGTTCTTCAATCTGCGCAGCCTGAAGCAGAGTTTGGGGACGCTGAACCCGGAGGAAGTTCGCGCCATGGCGGGTCACCTCGGTGTGAAGCCGCATGAAGTGGTCGAAATGGAAACCCGCCTGACCGGCCAGGACATCGCCCTGGAGGGCAACAGCGCGGACGACGAGGACAGCTTCAGCCCGATCGCCTATCTGGTCGATCCCAATGCCGAACCGGCTGTCAAACTGGAACTGGAAGACACTGCCCGGCGCCATACCGAGGGTCTGGCCGCCGCGCTTGAAAGCCTGGATGCGCGCAGCCGCCGCATCATCGAAGCGCGCTGGCTGCAGGAAGACGGCGGTTCGACGCTGCACGACCTGGCTGCGGAATACGGCGTTTCAGCCGAGCGCATTCGTCAGATCGAGCAGAAAGCCATGCAGAAAATGAAAGCGCTCATCGGGGAACACTGATTTTTCGCCGATGCAAATAAAAAAGGCGCCGTGATTTCACGGCGCCTTTTTTACGTCTGGGGCAAATCCTTAGGCGAGTACCACGGACATAAAGCTCAACCAGGACCACACGATCAATGCGATCACTACCGTCATGGGCAGGTTTTCTTTGGTAAACAGGTTAGCCATTGCTATTACTCCACTCCGAATTATCTAGTCCGCTATTCTAATTTATTTCTCGCCGCCCCTCAATGTCCGGCGCGGAATCAGCGGGTCGTCTTCGTCCATCAGGATGCGTTGCGCCGGCCCTTCCATGTCGTCGAACTGACCGCTGCGGATCGCCCAGAATATCCCGGCGCCGGCGATCACCACCATCAATGCGGCCAGGCCAAGCAGGAATATCAGAATTGGTGTCATATCTTAGGACTCTTTAACCTCTAAATTTGCTTCAAGCGCAGGGCGTTCAATACCACCACCAGCGAACTCACCGACATGCCCAGGGCCGCGAGCCAGGGTGGAATGAAGCCCATGGCGGCGAAAGGCAGGGCGAGGAAATTATAACCCGCGGCCCAGGCGAAATTCTGCTTCATGACGCTCATGGTCGCGCGCCCTGCCTGCAAGGCGCGCCAGATGTCCGGCAACTTCTCCGACAGCAGGACGATGTCGCTGCTCGCCCTTGCGACTTGCGTGCCGCCGCCCATGGCGATGGAAACATCCGCCCCCGCCAGCACCGGCGCGTCGTTGACGCCGTCGCCGACCATCGCCACGACCTGCCCCTCGGCCTGCAGCGCTTTGAGCGCCGCCAGCTTGTCTTCCGGGTGCAGACCCGAGCGATAATCGGAAATCCCCAGCCGCGCGGCAAAATGCTGCACCGCCGCTGCAGAATCGCCGCTCAGCATGGATACCTTGAAACCCTGTTCCTGCAACACGGAAACCAGACCGAGCGCTTCGGGGCGCAATTCGTCCGAGAGCGCGAATCTTGCCAGCACCCGCTGCTCGTCGCATAACCACACCAGGGTAGCGCCGACAGTAGCGCCCTGCGCGTCGTCGTCGACATTTTCTGCAGCCAGGGACATGCGGCGGTTGCCCAGCGTGTAGCGTCGTCCGTCGATGACGCCGGCCACACCTTTGCCGGGGTAATTCTGTGCATCGGCAACGGGATAGAGTTCCTGCTTGCCGATGCGCGCTTGGAAACTTGCCGCCAACGGGTGCTCTGAAGCCTGCTCCAGGCTGGCCGCAATGCGCAGGCATTCGTTTTCGTCCATCCCGCCCAGGGTGAGAATCTGGTTCAGCAGCGGCTTGCCGTAGGTCAGGGTGCCGGTTTTATCGAATACCACGTGCGTCACCTTGGCCAGGGTTTCCAGGGCATGCCCGCGGGTCAGGAGAATGCCCTGCGTCAGCAGGTGCGATCCGGCCGCGGCGAAAGCAGCCGGCGCGGCGATCGAGAGCGCGCAGGGACAGGTCACCACCAGCACTGCCAGCACGATTTCAAGTACTCGGGCCGGGTCCACCCACAACCACCCCAGCGCCACGATCAGGGTCAGGGCCAGCAGGACGTAGGTGAAATAGCCCGCGACCTGGTCGGCCAGCTGGGCCAGTCGCGGCTTTTCCGCCACGGCGCGGTCGAGCAGGCGCACGATGCCGGCGAGTACGGTATTTTCGCCCACCCCGGTAATCCGCACGGTAAGCGGGCCTTCGAGATTGATGCTGCCAGCGATTACAGCAGTTCCGACTGACTTTTCTACGGCGCGGCTTTCCCCTGTCAGCAGGGCTTCGTCCACGCTGCTCACGCCCTCGATCACCTCGCCGTCCGCCGCCACCGCTTCGCCCGGCTTCACCAGGATCAGGTCTCCCGCTGCCAGGTCGAGCACTGCCACTGCCTCCTGCTGCCCGTCACGAATTCTCAGCGCCATGGCGGGCACCAGTTTGAGCAGGTTTTCCGTCGCCTCCACCGACCTTTCCCGCGCGTTGCGTTCGAGAAAACGGGTAGACAGCAGGAACAGGGTGAACATGGTAATGGCGTCGTAATACACCACGCCCGTACCGCGAAAAGTCACCCACGCACTACCGGCGAAGGCGGTCAGTATGGCGATGGTGACCGGCACATCCATGTTGAGCCGGCCGGATTTCAGCGAACGCCAGGCGCTGCCGTAGAACGGCACTGCCGTGTAGAGCAGCACCGGCAGGGTCAGCGCCAGGCTGACGTAGCGCAGCAGCTGCGCCGTGCTGTGCTCGATGCCGAACGCGGCGCCGGCGTACAACGCCACGGCCAGCATCATCACCTGCCCCGCGGACAGGCCGGTCACTGCGATGCGCCGGATGTCGCGACTCTTGGCCCGGCGCCGCAGCGCTTCCTGCTGCAAGGCATTGTAGGGATGGGCGTTGTAGCCGAGCAACTGGATTTCCCGCAGGATGCGCGACAGCTGGATTTCGCGTTCGTCCCAGGTAATGCGGGCACGGTGGTTGCCGTAATTGACCTGGACGTTCTTCACGCCCGGCAACTGCTGCAGGTGTCGCTCGTTGAGCCAGACGCAGGCGGCGCAGGTGATTCCCTCCAGGATCAGCGACGCCTGCTTGAGGTGTGCGGCGTCCTTTTCCTCGATAACGAAGCTTTTCTGAATCTCGGGATGGTCGTAGAGCGCGAGCTTGGAGAGCTCGGCGGGGATCAGCTCGCTGGCGGTGGAGGGCAACGCCGTGCGATGGCTGTAATACGCCTGCAAGCCGTTGTCGACGATGGCCTGGGCAACCGCCTGACATCCGCGGCAGCACATGTCGTGCTGCGTATCCTCAATGCTGACCGGGTAGTCGGCGCCGGGCGGCACCGGCTGGCCGCAGTGAAAGCACGCGGCATCCTCGCTCATTGCTTGGCGGCGACATCGAGGTGTTGCTGTACCTCATAACGGTCATTGCTGCGCTGAAGCCTGATGGCCGCCAGCCACCCTCCGGACTGTGGCACGGTCACCGGCGTGCGGTAAACGCCCGGGTCGGTTTCCACCAGGTCGAGGATCTGTTCCGCCTGCGCCATGCCCGGGCGCAACAGTGCCATCGCCGCGACAGCGCCGCGCAACGGTTGCCCGTCGGCACTCTTGGCCGTAACGGCCAAGCTGGTCTGGCGCCCTGCTGCCACATTTTCCAGCCCGGCAACGCTCACGTTCCAGCCCAGTTTGTTTTGCTTGTCGGTGCTAGCCAGAAACTGGTTGATGCTCTTTGCGGCTTCCTCGCCATGGGGTACTACCCCGGAAAATGCCGTGTGGGCAGTCTGACTGGTTTTTTTGGCCGGCGGCAGTATCCACTTCGCCACTGCCTGCGGCACACCCTGGCCGGAAACCACGAGTAGCGTCCCGTCGATCACGAACAAGGCGAGGAAGAAAATCATGATGACCTTGGGACCCCAGTGCAGGCGCTTCTTTTCGCCCGCCTTGCGCGCGCCGATCACGGTCAGCACGGTGGCGGTCGCAAGATATACCGCCATGTGCATCGAAATCACGTCGCCGCCAGGCCAGTTGGAGGTGCTCAGCCCGAGGTAGCCGATGACCGGCACGACACCGCTGATCACACCGCGCCAGTAATTGCTTACGCCGAATGCCCGCAGCAGGTAATACAGCACGATGATCGCCAGGGCGCCGCCAAACAAGGTTTCAAACATTTAAGGGTTCACTCGTCGTGTTTATAATCGAAACGGGTTGCCAGTGCGACAGCATGTGCAGGCTGGCTCCTGGGCGTGACCATGAATTCGAAGCTGTTGTCATGTTCTGCCATTTCCTGCGGCAGCGACACGCTGGCCTGCACGATCAGGCTTTTGCCCGCACGCACTTTGACTTCGCGGAAATTTCCCATGTCCAGCGCGGTATCCGGCACGCCCTTGGTGGAGATGTCGTATATCTCGTCTTCCACCCCCTTGTTGGTGATGCGAATCTGGTAGCGGTTGCGAATTCGCCCATCCGACAGCATCACGAACAATGGCTGACGCATTTGCTGCACCGCAGCGTCGAGGCTGGTGCGATGACCGACACTGCTGATCAGCGCACCGCTCATGATCGCCAGTGCCACGCCCCAGCCAATGATCTTGAGTCGCTTCCAGTGCAACCGAGGTTTTGACGGCACCTTCGCAGAAAGGTTCGCTTCCGAGTCGTAACGAATCAAGCCCTGCGGGAAACCGATCGAGTCCATCACGCTGTTGCAGGCATCGACGCACAAGCCGCAGGCGATGCACTGGTATTGCAGGCCGTTGCGGATATCGATGCCGGTCGGACAAACCTGCACGCACAGCTTGCAGTCGATGCAGTCGCCGTGCCCCTTGGCCTTGCGCTCCTCCAGGGTTCTCACTCCGGCGCGCGGCAAGGCGCGGCCCGCGGCACCCTCGCCGCGGCGGCTGTCATAGGCCACCGCCATAGTTTCCGGGTCGTACATCACGCCCTGAAAACGCGCGTAAGGGCACATGTACAAGCACACTTGCTCGCGCGCCCAACCGGCTGCCACGTAGGTAGTCAGGGTCAGCACCAGGGTGGTGAAATACGCCACGTTAGGCGCCTTGCCGCTAAAGAACTGAACGGTCAGCTCGGGGGCATGGCCGTAATACAAAACAAAGGTAAAGGCTGTCCAGAATGCCCATGCCAGCCACAGCAGATGGGTCAGGCCGAGCTTCCCGAGCTTTTCCGCATTCCACGCTTGCTTGTATAGCCGCTGGCGAGCGGGACGCTCCCCTTGAACGGTTCTTTCGATAAAGATGAACGCATCGGTCCACAGCGTCTGGAAACAGAAATAGCCGCAAAATGCGCGCCCGACCAGCCCGGTGGCGAAGAACAGCAATGCGCCCGCGATGAACAGCAGCAGCGACAGCCAGAAGATATCCTGCGGGTAGACCACCAGGTCGAAGAGATAGAACTTGCGCCCAGGCAGATCGAACAGCACCGCTTGCGACACCGCCTCATGACCGCGGTGCCAAGGCAACCACGGCAACCCGAAATACACCGCGTAGGCCAGGGTCAGCATTGCCGTCTTGAAGCTGCGAAACTTGCCTTTTACCGAGCGGGTGAAGATCGGAATGCGTTTCTGATAGAGGGAAGACGCTTCAGTGGTGGGCACGGGGGGCTCCGGAAATTAATGTGGCCCGCGCCAGGAAATCCTGAGGCGGGCCAAAAGTATATCAGTATTTTCTAATATTGCTTACTACTTACCACCACCCAAACCATGGACATAGGCGGTCAGCAGCTTGATCTGCTCGGGCTTGAGACGGTCTTGCCAAGCCGGCATCACGCCGCGGTTTAGGCCGTTGGCGATGACCGTATGGATCGCTTCGACCTTTTTCTCCGGGCTGGTTTGGCCGGGAACATCCGCCCACAGCCAGATCTTGTCGGTCAGGTTGGCGGAGCCGATCTGCTGGCGCCCCTTGGCGTCGGTGCCATGGCAGTAATAGCAGGCCGCGGTTTCGGAGTGGAACAGGGCGTCACCCGCCTTGGCCTTGGCTGCATCCGCCTTTTCGCCGGACAGGCTGGCCACGTAGTTCGCCAGGTTATCCAGTTGCGCGTCGTTCAGCACTTCCTTGAACGCCGGCATGTAGCCGTGACGGCCATTGGTAATGGTTTCCTGGATTTTCGCGTAGCTGCCGCCGTAGAGCCAGTCGTCGTCCGTCAGGTTGGGGAAGTAGCCGGGCTTGCCCTGACCGCCGGACTGGTGGCAGGCGGCACAGTTGTCGGCAAAAATCGCCTTGCCGGCGGAGTTGACGAAGTTGGTCAGTTCCGGATCCTTGGCAATATCGTCAAAGGGCATCGCTGCCACTTTGTCGAAGTAAGGCTTCTGCATTTTCTGTGCTTCGTTCATGTCTTTCATCAACTGGGCACGGGTGTTCCAGTGCCAGGACTTCTCCTGACCCTTGTCGTTGACGTAGGTCACCGTGTTGAAGCCGGTGGTGAAATGCTTGCCGACCGGCCAGGCGGGGTAAATCATCCAGTAAATCAGGGCCATGATCACCGAAGCATAGAAGCCCATCAGCCACCACGATGGCAGCGGGTTGCTGTATTCCTGCAGATCGTCGTCCCAGACGTGTCCGGTGGTTTGAACGCTTTGCGTTTTTTGCTGACTCATTATTTCGCTTCCTTAGTATCTGAATCCTCGTCCAGGAATGGTATGTTCCGGCGCGACTCCAATTCTTCCCCGCGCTCCCTGCTGCCGTAGACGTAAATCACTATCAGGCAGAAGCAGATGAAAAATATCATCAGCGCAAGGGGCTTGGTGTTTTCAAACCGGGAGAACCAATATAACCATTCCATCCAGCTATCCTCTTAACGGAATTTCACGAATTCGTCGTTATCGTACTTGCTGAAATCCACCATCGTGCCGAGCACTTGCAAGTACGCTACCAGCGCATCCATCTCGCTCACGTTGCTGCGATCACCGTCATAGTTGCCGGTCTGAGCCTGGGCAATGAGGTTTTTCTGGGCATCGGGAATGTGCAGCATCTTGGCTGTTTCTGCACCGAATTCCTTGACGTTGTTTTCGTACTCACCCTGGGTCAGGGAGTACGGCACGCCAACCTGGCGCAAGGCCTTGAGGCGATCGGCGACGTCGGAGTAATCCAGCGGCGTTGTCAGCAACCATGGGTAACGCGGCATGACGGTTGCCGGCACCATGGACTTCGGATCGTTCAGGTGTTGCACGTGCCATTCGTTGGAGTACTTCTTGCCGACGCGAGCCAGATCCGGACCGGTACGCTTGGAGCCCCACTGGAACGGGTGATCGTACTTGGATTCAGCTGCCAGGGAGTAGTGGCCGTAGCGCAAAGCTTCGTCGCGGAACGGGCGAATCATCTGCGAGTGGCACAGGTAGCAGCCTTCGCGCACGTAAATGTCACGGCCGCGGGACTCCAGGGGGGTGTAAGGACGCACCCCGTCCACTTTCTCCACCGTCTCCTTGATGAAGAACAGCGGGGCTATTTCTACCAGGCCACCGATACTGATGGCGAGCATGATCGCGACCAGCATGATGCCGACGTTTTTTTCAATCCATTCGTGTTTGAAATTGAACATATTATTTCTCGATTTAAAGTCGCGAAGCGCCTCAGCGTCCCCCTCTCCCGCAAGCGGGAGAGGGCCGGGGAGAGGGCGGCTTCCTAAATTTTTCTTACGCTGCCGCCTTGGCCGGATTCAAAGCAAACGCAGAACCCTCGCGCTTGGCCTGACGGATGGTCATGAAGGCGTTGAACACCATGATCAACATGCCGGTCAGGAAGAACATGCCGCCGATTGCACGCATGGCGTAAAAGGGATGCATCGCCGCCACGGACTCGACAAAGGAGTACTGCAGGTTGCCGAAGTCGTCAAAAGCGCGCCACATCAGGCCCTGCATGATGCCGGAAATCCACATCGCGGTGATGTAAAGCAGCACGCCGATCGTGGCCAGCCAGAAGTGGATGCCGATCAGTTTTTCGCTGTACATCTTGGTATCCCACAGCTTGGGGATCAGGTGGTACAGGGAACCGAAGGAAATCATCGCCACCCAGCCCAGGGCGCCGGAGTGCACGTGGCCCACGGTCCAGTCGGTGTAGTGCGACAGGGCGTTGACGTCTTTCAGCGACATCATCGGACCTTCGAAAGTGGACATGCCGTAGAAGGACAGCGCCACGATCATGAAACGCATGATCGGGTCGGTGCGCAGTTTGTCCCACGCGCCGGACAGCGTCATGATGCCGTTGATCATGCCGCCCCAGGAAGGCAGCAGCAGCATGATGGAGAAGGTGGCAGCCAAGGTGGAAGTCCAGTCAGGCAACGCGGTCCAGTGCAGGTGATGTGCGCCTACCCACATGTAGAGGAAGGACAGCGCCCAGAAGTGCACGATGGACAGGCGATAGGAGTAGATCGGGCGACCGGCCTGCTTGGGCACGAAGTAATACATCATGCCGAGGAAGGCTGCAGTGAGGAAGAAGCCCACCGCGTTATGGCCGTACCACCACTGTGTCATGGCGTCCTGGGTGCCGGCGAACAGGCTGTAGGACTTCATGCTGAACAGGCTGACGGGGACTGCCAGATTGTTGAAAGTGTGCAGCAGCGCGGTGGCCAGGATGAAGGACAGGTAGAACCAGTTGGCCACGTAGATGTGCGGCTGCTTGCGCTTCATGATGGTGGCCACGAAGACGATCAGGTACGTCACCCAGACGATCTCGATCAGCAGGTCGATCGGCCATTCCATTTCCGCATACTCGCGGCCCTGGCTGTAACCCAGCACGTAGCTGATCGCGGCGAGCACGATGATCGCTTGCCAGCCCCAGAAGGTGAAGCTCGCCATGCCGTCGCCGAACAGACGCGTCTGACAGGTGCGCTGCACGACATAGTAGGAGGTTGCGAACAGCGCGCTGCCGCCGAAGCCAAAAATTACGGCGCCGGTGTGCACCGGACGCAGACGGCCAAAGGTAATGTAGGCCAAATCGAAGTTCAGAAACGGCCAGGCCAGTTCGGAAGCGATGTACACCCCGACCAGCATGCCGACCGCACCCCATACCAGAGCCATGATCGTAAATTTTCGAACAATATCGTAGTTATATTGCTCGGTACTTGCGACGCCAACTGCCGCCATAACCTTCTCCTTAACGTTTTTTGAAGCGAGCTACAACATCTTCCAGAATTGAACACCGGGCTGCCGCCACCTGTCCGGCAGGTATGACAAAGGCCAAGCGCGCCTGACGCTTGGCCTCGTTGTGTATTTTCATCCCGCCTGCGGCAAGACGCCACGGGCCGCTAATATAGCTCGAAACGGCCAGAAAATCACTGACTTTTGGCAACTTTTTTCATTTTTTTGGCGCGGCCAGTTGGTTACACCGGGCGCTTCCGGACACAGCTAAGCGTCACATTGACGAGCTGACAATGCGGTGAATGGGCATTAAGAAGAGATAAGTGGCGCATGAAGCTGTTGCGCCTTGGTGCTTACATGCTGCTTAAAAACGGACGCAGGCTTGCGTCCACTTTATTCGAGGCTGGAGCGCCCCGCTGCCATGGCCTGCAGGCGATCCATCTGTCCAAGCCGGACCAGACGGCGCTCGGTTGAAATCAGGGAGCTTTCCTCGAAGCGGGTAATGACCCGGCACACGGTTTCTTCCGCCAGACCCAGGTAATTGCCGATATCGCTACGCGACATACTGAGCTTGAATTCCAGTGCTGGCCGGCCATGCCGCTCCAGGCGCCGCGACAGATTGACGAGGAAAGTAGCGAGCCGCTCTTCGGCTTTTTTCTTGCCCAGAAGCAGCATCATTTCCTGGTTGTGAACGATTTCCTGGCTCATGATCTTGAGCATCTGGTGCTGCAGTCCGGGTATCCCATGCGCCAGTTCTTCGTAGTGATCAAACGGCACTTCACACACGCAGGTGGTCTCGAGTGCCCGCGCTTCGCAGTTGTAACGGTCGTTGATGATGGCGTTAAGGCCGAGCACCTCGCCGGGAATGTGAAAACCGGTAACCTGCACTCGCCCATCGTCGGTCAGCACCGAGGTTTTCACGGCCCCGCTCCTGATCGCGAACGCGGCCCGGTAAGGCTCGCCGATGCGGTAGATCAGTTCGCCGCGTTTATAGGTACGGCGGTTTTTTACCAGGCTATCGAGCAGCGAGAGATCGACGTCGCCGCCCACGGTCAGACATAGTTGGTAGATGCCGCAATCCTTGCAGGCAATCGGGGCACAAGCGGTTTCGGCAACCTTGACGCGCTTGACTGGCTTGGTAGAGGTAACAACAGCAGTGGTAGTAATCATTTGGCGTTCATGGCTGCGTGAGGCAGGTCGGTTATGCGATATTTTCCGCTTTGTACGGCTACCGCCAATTTCTCCAGCGTCTGTTCGTTCAGCAGCTGGACTACTTTTTCCTTGATCGGTTTCCAGCGCGAGTGCATCGGACAAGCCGTTTCATCACTGCACACTTTCAGGCCGAGCAGGCAATTATCGGTGAAGCCCGCACCTTCGGTCAGCACCAGGATGTGCATCAGGTCGGTCTTTTCCGCGCCGTCGCGCAAACAGAAACCGCCCAGGCGCCCACGGAAGGAATAGAGCAAATTGCTTTTGCATAGGTTCTGCATGATTTTGGCCAGATATGCAGCCGGTACGCCCAGATGTTCGGCGATTTCGCGATTGAGCACAGGTTCGCCGCGCGGTCGTGTGGCGACGTAGATAAGTGCCTGGATGGCATATTGGCTAGTGCGTGACAGAATCATATTTGCGTCATTATGCCGCAAATATGATTTTTGTAAAGGACCACAATGTCCTGAATCACGGCTGGCTCAGCAAAGGCAGAAGCAGGCCCCGTGCCACTCTAACGGCATCCGGTTGCGGCGCAAAAGCCACCACGCCGAGCAATGGCGCGACAATCCGCTGTCGCAACGCTTCCAGATTGGCATCGAAGCGCTCCATATCCGGCTCGATCCGATTCGCCACCCATCCGGCCAAAGTCAAACCACGCGCAGCGATCGCTTCCACTGTCAGCATGGCATGGCTGAGGCAGCCCAGGCGCATTCCCACCACCAGCACTATGGGCAAATCCAGCAGTTGCGCCAGGTCAGCCGTATCCGAAAACTCATCGAGCGGCACCCGAAAGCCGCCCACGCCTTCAACCACCACCTTGTCGGCCAGTTCCGCCAGCGCCAGATAAGCGTGCCGGATATGTTTCAGATCGATCGTCACGCCCGCCTCGGCAGCAGCGACATGGGGCGCAACAGGCGGCGCGAAGGCATAGGGGTTCACCAGCTCGCGGGGCGCGCGCACACTGGATGCACGTTGCAACGATTCGACATCCTCGCAATGCAAGCCCCCCTGACCAGGCACGCAACCCGCCGCCACAGGCTTCATGCCGACCGTGCTATTGCCCGCGGCGGTAAAGGCATGCAACAAGGCACACGAGATCAGCGTCTTGCCCACGCCGGTATCGGTCCCGGTCACGAATAACCCCTTGGGTCCCGCCTGCGCGGGATTCCGACTTTCTACGCGACGAGTCGCGTGAAAGTTCGTATATGAGGGGTGAGGGGTGAGGGGTGAGGAGTCGGCGATGTTTTCCATAGTTACCTATCACTCCGCTTGCGCGAAGACGGCATTTGCACCACCTGCCGGCCATCCGGCAAGCTTGCCGGCGCCCAGGCATGGCCGTAGACCACTTCATAAGTTGCGGGCAGCTTGCCGTCGCGGCGCAACTGTTCGTAGGCGCTTTCCATGCGCCGCCATGCGGTCTTGCCGGCCAGGCCGTGGCGCCGTCCCTGGGTGGCGTTGTGCGCGCCCAGCGCCTTGAGGTCGCGCATCAGGCCGGCGACGTCGTCGTAGGTCAGGGTGAAGTGCTCCATGTCCATCACCGGCTCGGCGAATCCCGCCCGCGCCAGCGCGTCGCCGATGTCGTGCATGTCCTGAAAGCGGCTGACGTGCGTGTAGCCGTCCACCGCGCCGAAGGCCTGGCGCAGCTCGCGTAGCGTGTCCGGACCGAAGGTGCTGAACATGAACAACCCGTTGGGCGCGAGAATGCGGCGCACGCCGGCGAAGGTCGCATCGAGGTCGTTGCACCATTGCACGGCGAGGTTCGACCACACCATGTCCGCACTAGCGGACTGCAAGGGCAGCGCGTCCAGATCGCCGCAGACGTAATCCACGCCGCCGCTGCCGCCTGGCAGCAGCTTGCGCCACCACGGCTGCGCGCCGCGCGCCACGCGCAGCATGCCGAGCGCGATATCCAGTTCGATCAGGTGTGCGTCCGGATACCTGTCACGCAGCAATTTGCGCGCATAGCCGGTGCCGCATCCGGCATCCAGCATCAGCGTGGGCGTGAATTTGACGAATTGCAGGCGCTCGGCCATGCGCTCCGCCACCGTGCGCTGCAGCACGGCGACATGGTCGTAGGTCGCCGCGGCACGTTCGAACGAACGGCGCATACGCTGCTTGTCGATCTTCAGATCGTCGGTCGGCAAAACATCGCTCACGAAAAAAACTCCCTGGCTTCCTGCATAAACACCTTCGGATGGGACAGAAATGGGGCATGCGCGCAGCCTGGAATAATGTTCAGCCGCGCGTCCGGAACCTGCGCTGCCAGCCAGCGCGCAGCGTCCGCCGGCACCAGCATGTCGCGCTCGCCGTGCACGATCGACAAAGGCAGGGCAAGCCTCCCGGCTTCCGTGCGCAAATCATTTTCCAGCAAGATGTTCAAGCCCGCCCGTAGCACTTCGGCACCCGGCATGCCATGCGCGAACAGGGCCTCGCGCAGGTATTTCAGCACCGTGCGCACGTTCTCGCCATTGCGCACCTGAAGCGACAGGAAACGCATCAGGGTGGCGGCGTAATCGTGTTCCAGGTCGCGCGCAAAATTCTGCAGAACATCCGCCTCTATGCCGCAGGGCCAATCCGGACGCTGCACGAAGCAGGGCGTCGCGCCCACCAGCATCAGCCTCGTCACCTGCTGCGGGTGGATCGAGCCCAGGCGCTGCGCCACCAAGCCGCCCAGCGACCAGCCGATAACGCCGGCCCGGGACGGCAATGCCGACGCCACCGCCTGCACCAGTTGCGGCAGATCATAAGGCTGGCAAGGCGGACTGGCGCCGTAACCCGGCAAATCCACGGCATGGACGCGGAAATCCCGCGCCAGCTCGTCGTGCACGCCGCCCCAGATGCCGCTGTGCATGCCCCAGCCGTGGAGCAGGACGAGATCAGGCCCAGTACCGCGAACATCGACGTGCAGGCTCATTCATTCTCCAGTTGCCGCAGAGCGTCAACCAACTGCTGCACGTCCACCACGCTGTGGGCCGCGGAAAGCGTGATGCGCAAGCGCGCCGTTCCCTGCGGCACGGTGGGAGGACGAATCGCCGGCACCAGGATGCCGCGCTGGCGCAGGCTTTCGCTTACCCTGACCGCGTCCTGGCTGGAGCCGATCAACAGCGGCTGGATGGGCGTTTCGGACGGCATCAGCTGCCAGCGCTGCAATTGCAGCCCCTGGCGCAAGACGCCCACCAGTTCGGCCAGGCGTTCGCGGCGCCAGGCTTCGGCCTCGATCACGCGCAGGCTTGCCAGCAAGGCCGCCGCCAGCAGCGGCGGCGTGGCGGTGGTGTAGACATAGCTGCGCGCGGCCTGCACCAGCCAGGCAACCAGCTCCGGCGCACCGGCGACAAAGGCACCGAATACGCCGGCTACCTTGCCGAGCGTGGCCATGTAGATAATTCGTCCCACCTGCGGGGGATTCCGACTTTCTACGCGACTTGTCGCGTGAAAGGTCGTATATGAGGGATGAGGAGTTAGGCGTGAGGAGAAGTGTTCCAGTACGCCGCGGCCGGTTTTCCCCAGCACGCCGAAGCCGTGAGCATCGTCGAGCAGCAGCCAGGCATCGTATTTCTCGCACAGTGCGAGCAGCTCGGGCACGGGGGCGATGTCGCCGTCCATGCTGAACACCGCGTCGCTCACCACCAGCTTGCGCCTCGCTGTGGAGGCGGCGAGCTGGCGCTCCAGCACCGCCAGGTCGGCGTGCGGATAGCGCGTCATCGTGGCGCGCGACAGCAGCGCCGCATCGTTGAGCGAAGCGTGGTTGAGCTTGTCGGCGAACAGCGCGTCACAGCGCCCGAGCAGGGCGGTGACGACGCCGAGATTGGCCATGTAGCCGGTGGAAAACAGCAACGCTTCCGGCAGGCCGGTAAATTCAGCCAGTTTTTGCTCCAGCTCATGGTGAACTGCAGTGTGCCCTGTCACCAGGTGCGAGGCACCGGCACCCACGCCGAAGCGCTGCGCGCCGGCGCAGGCGGCCTCGACCAATGCAGGGTGGTTGGCGAGGCCGAGGTAGTCGTTGCTGCAGAAGGACAGGACATCTTCGCCGTCCACCCGCACCCGTGCGCCCTGCGGGCTCTGCAGCACGCGGCGGCGGCGCAGCAGGCCGTCCGCATCCCTTTGTTTCAGCTCATCGGCAAGGCATGAAAATGGCATAGTAGTCAGGTTGGGAAGAGTCTTTCACCGCAAAGGACGCGAAGGTACGCAAGGGAAGCAAATTCACTACTTCGCGCACCTTCGCGTCCTTAATGGGTGAGTAACGATCCGCTCACGCCGCCATGGCACGAATGCCGAGCTTGTCGAACAGGGCCTGGTCTGCGTCGGTATCGGGGTTGCCGGTGGTGAGCAGCTTCTCGCCGTAGAAAATGGAGTTCGCGCCGGCCAGGAAGCACAGCGCCTGCAGGCTTTCCGCCATCTCGCCTCGCCCCGCGGAAAGCCGCACCAGGCTGGAGGGCATGGTGATGCGCGCCACCGCGACGGTGCGCACGAACTCCAGCGGATCAAGTGTCTCCGCGTTCTTCAGCGGCGTGCCTTCGACCTGCACCAGCATGTTGATTGGCACCGACTCGGGGACCGGGTCGAGATTGGCCAGCTGGGCGATGAGCGCCGCGCGCTGGGTGCGCGATTCGCCCATGCCGACGATGCCGCCGCTGCACACCTTGATGCCGGCCTTGCGCACCCGGCCCAGGGTGTCGAGACGGTCCTGGTGCGTGTGTGTGGTGATCACCTGGCCGTAGAACTCGGGGGCGGTGTCCAGATTGTGGTTGTAGTAGTCGAGTCCGGCGTCCTTGAGCTGGGCCGCCTGCTCTTCCTTGAGCATGCCGAGGGTGACGCAGGTTTCCAGCCCCATCGCCTTGACCGCGCGCACCATTTCCAGCACCGACACCAGGTCCTTCTGCTGCGGGCCGCGCCAGGCGGCGCCCATGCAGAAACGGGTGGCGCCACTTTCCTTGGCCTTGGCGGCGGCGGAAACGACCTCGTCGAGCTTCAGCAGCGGTTCGCGTTCCACCGGCGTGTCGTGGTGCGCGGACTGCGAGCAGTAGCCGCAATCTTCGGAACAGCCGCCGGTCTTGATCGACAGCAACGTGCTGACCTGCACCTCGTTGGGGTCGAAATGCTCGCGATGCACCGTCTGCGCCTTGAAAATCAGGTCGCTGAAGGGCATGGCGAAAAGCGTCTCGATCTGCGCCACCGTCCAGGGTGAATTGGTAACCTGCTTAAGGGCTGTTGCGTTATTCATGTGTTTTCGCCTCGCTGATATCCATGTCCTGCCAATCTTCCCGCTGCACCCTGACCAAGTCGCGGAGTCCCAAAGGAATAACCACCAGTGCAATAATTCCCCACACTGCAACCAGCCCATGCCAGTTGCCGAACAGGCCGTAGATCGGCTGTCCAAAAACGACCATGGAGCCCGCCACGCCATAAAAACGATAGCCCGCGATGCGGTTGTAATGCACTACCCGAGGATTCGGATGATGGGCCACCGATGCGTAGACGAAAATCGACGCCGCGATCCAGATCATCAGCAGCGGCGGGATGGCGCTTGCCACCATGCTGGCGATGTTGAAAATCCGAGCGGAGAAGCGCTGGCTATTGGCGCTGAGGTGTTTTTTCTGTTCCATGTTTCAAGGGCTGCGCCAGTGATAAAATCGAGCGCAATCATTAAGGATTGCGCTGAAGTTGTCAAATTATAGCAGCACGATTTTAAACGGCTGCGCATATTTTAATCACATCATCCTGCCTCACGACTGCCTGCTATGCGGAGCACCGAGTGGCCGGGAGGCGCTTTGTCCGGCGTGCCACGCCGACCTGCCCTGGCACCGGACCCCGCAATGTCCGCGTTGCGCCCTACCCACCACAGGGGGAACGCTTTGCGGCCATTGCCTGCAGCAGACTCCGGCATTCGAGCGGACCCTGGCAGCGTTCACTTACGACTTTCCGCTCGACACCCTGATTCAGGCGCTCAAGTACGGGCACCAGCTCGCCGTCCTCGTGCCGCTCGCGACGGCGCTGGCACAGCAGGTATCTGCCGCCCCGCGCCCCGATGTCCTGATCGCCATGCCGCTGCACCCGTTGCGGCTCAGGGAGCGCGGCTTCAACCAGGCGCTGGAACTGGCGAAAATCGTGGCACGACGTCTGGATATCCCGCTCCTGACGCATGGCGCCGAACGCATTCGCGCCACCGTCCCACAAGTCGGTTTGCCGTTAAAGAAGCGCGCGGGCAATCTGCGCGGCGCATTTACCTGTTCGCTGGATTTGCAGGGCAAGCATGTGGCGATCCTGGATGATGTCATGACCACCGGCGCCAGTCTGCGTGAACTGGCGCTGACGCTGCGCCGACAAGGGGCGAGGGAAATCAGTGCGTGGGTAGTGGCAAGGACGGTGGGGAAATAGCTATCAGCTATCAGCTATCAGCAAGAGCAGAACCGGTTTAGCTGAAAGCTGATAGCTGATGGCTGACTGCTCTACTGCACCTGCCTCAAGCGTTGCTCGGCGAAAGCCTGCAGTTCCGGACTCAGCGAAGCGCTGGATTTGGCGCGGCGAAACGCGTCGGCCGCCTTGGCTGGCTGATTGTCAGCCTGGAGCGAGATGCCCAGCCCCAATAGCCACGGCCCCGCGCCCGGGTTCGAGCGCAGCGCGGCCTGGTATTGCTCGATGGCCTCCTTGTGGCGCTCGACCCGCTGCAGCAGCGCCGCCATGAAGCCATGGTACTCGGCATTTTCGCCGCTTGGCGGATTGCGCTGCAAGGTCGCCAGCGCCGCGGGGACATCGCCGCGCTCCACCTGCAATCTGGCCAGGGTCATGGCATACCCTGAATGGCCGGGCTGGAGTTCCAGCCCTTGCTGCAGCAACTGCTCCGCACGGCCAAGCTGCTTAGCCTCCACCAGCAGCGCCGCCAGCGCCTGCCTTGCCGCAGCATGACGCGGATCGAACTGCAGGGCCTGCCGCAGACTATCTTCCGCTTCGCCCATGCGTCCCTGCTGCAGGCTGGCGTAGGCCGTGCGGTAAGCGTTCTCGGCGCGCTGCTGGGGGCTGATCTGCTTGATTTCCTTGCTGATTTCTACCGGCTGCACGGGGTCCGCCACCTTCGCCGGTTTCGGTAAGTCAGCTGTCGTCCTGGGTGGATTCTCCGCAACTGCGGCGACGAGAGCCTTTCCCTCGACTGGAGGGCGAGGCGCCGGTACAGGACGACTAGCCGGCGCGTCGCTCACCGCCGGCAAGTGGCCAAGCTCTCCCGCCAGTTGCAGTACCTGCGGCATTTGTTCATGCGGCGGCAAGGACGGCGGCGCTGAAGGACGCGCAGTAACCGGCGCCGGAGGTGGCACAGGCATTTTCACCTCCTGTCGGCCGAGCATCCAATAGCCAAGCACGGCGATGACAACCACACCTGTTGCCAGCGCAATCCATCGCACCGTGTTATGCCGCCGCTGCCCCGCCACCGCGCGCACCTGCGCTGCCGACGTGCCGGCGTCGGCACGACGCTGCTCCAGTTCCTGCAGCATTTGATTGATTACGCTCATCGCTTTTTCCTTACCACCACCAACGGGTTTGCTTCGCGGCCGGCGTGTCCGCTATGGCCGCACGCACATGCTTTTTCTCGGCCTGCCCCCTGCCTTCGCCATAAGTCAGCAACAGCGCCTTGTGGGCGAGAATGTTCACCAGCCGTGGCACGCCGCCGCTGGCGCGGTGCAGCTGACTCAAGGCGGCCCGGCTGAACAGTTGCGCTCCGCGATTGCCCGCCATGGCAAGCCGGTGCGCGACGTAACTGTCAAGTTCGTCGCGCCTCAAGGCACCGAGCCGATAATGAAAAGTGATACGTTGCTTGAGCTGGCGGACCGACTCCTGATCCAGCTTGTCGTCCAGTTCCGGTTGGCCGAACAGCACGATCTGCAGCAATTTGCGCTTTTCCGTTTCCAGGTTGGTGAGCAGCCGCAATGCCTCCATGGTCTCCAGCGGCATGGCCTGGACCTCGTCGAGGCACAGCAGCACGCGCTTCCCATCGCGCGCAAAATTGAGCAGCCCCAAAGTCAGCGCCTTGAGTAAATGATGCTGGTCAATTCCGGGTGCCAAATGGATGCGCAGGTCCTCTGCCACGGCCAGCAGCAGCGTACGCGGTTCGAGATAGGGATTGGGGATATAGGCGGTCACGAAATCGCCGCCGAGGCTGGCCATGAACTTGCGGCACAGCAGCGTCTTTCCGGTACCCACTTCGCCGGTAATCTTGATGAAGCCTTCACCGGTGCGCGCCGCTACCAGGAGGGTATTGAGCGCTTCCTGGTAACTGCTGAAGGCGAAGAAAAAACTGGTATCGGGGGTGATACCGAAGGGAAGTTCGTGCAGGCCGAAGAATTCCTGATACATGTTAATGCTCGTTAACGAGCGCCACTATCACTGCTTTTCTGCTCCGACCCCAAAGACTTCAGCCTTGCCACCGTAGGAGAAACCGCGATTCATCTTCTGGATGCGGCGCTGGCTTTCCAGGATATCGCGTTGCCAGCTGTTGTCGTCCTGAATCACGGTGGGCTTGAGCAGGATCACCAGTTCGGTTTTGACCGAACTTTGATTCGTGTGGCGGAACAGTGCACCGAGGAAGGGCGCGTCACCCGCACCCGGCACCTGGGAGCGATCCTCGTTCATGGTTTGCTTCATCAGGCCGCCGATCGCCACGATCTGGCCGTCCTGGGCGCGCACGATGCTGTCGGTTTCCGATACGTTGCTGGAGGCCAGCGGCAAATTCATGGAGCCGGCCGTGCCGAGATCCACGGTCTTGTTGACGGTAGTCACCTTGCTCACAGTGGGGTGGATATGCAAAGTGATGTTGTTGTTTTCATCGATCTGTGGCGTCACGTCCAGGGCGATGCCGGAAAAGAAGGGCTGCAAGGTCACCGAAGGAGTGCTGGTGGTGGCAGTTCCGGTGGTGGTCGTGGTAGTCACGTTTGTCACGAAAAACTCGTCCACACCGACTTTCAACACCGCCTTCTGGTTGTTCAAGGTAGCGATACGCGGACTGGAAAGCACCTGCACATTACCCTGGGTTTCGAGGAACTGGATCAACGCGGCAAAATTGCTGGTCTGGAACGCAAGGCCGAACAAACCCGCGACATTAGTCGGGTTGGTCACGAGATTGGTGCCGGGCAATGCGCTCAACGATGGGTTCGTAAAGGTCCCCGCAACCGTATCAATCGCGGACGCGCCGGTAGCGAGAGAACCATTGGTCTGCAAGACCGTTCCGGGATTCGCGCTACCTGTGCTGAGACGCGTATTCGAGCCGGTGCGGAAGGCGCCCCAGTTAACGCCGGCCTGGTAGCCGTCGCTCAACGTCACCTCGATAATCTTGGCTTCCAGGATCACCTGGCGCTCCACCGAAATCTGCGAAGCGCTGAGGAATGCCGACACGTCGCGCAGTTGCGCCGGTTCGGCGCGCACCACCACCATGCCGGACTGCGGGCTCACGACCACGCTGCGCCCGCCGTCGCAACCCTCGACACCGCGGCCGGAGACAGTTTCCACATTTCGCTGGGCAGCCGCGCCACCCGTCATTCCGGCTGGAGAAGCCCCGCCGCCCATCGAACGCGTGGGCATTTTGCAGCCGACAACCGTGCGCACCGAGTCCTCCAGGTCCGCCCAGAAATCGTTGCGCGTGGTGGTATAGATCGAACTGCCATCCTGCGGCGATGATGTGCCGCCGCTGGTTGTCGAAGTCGTCCCGGTACTGGTGCTGGGCGCTGGCGCGCTACTGACGGAACCGGAATACACTCGCGTGTCCGAGGTACCGCTGCGGCGCCCGATCAGGTAATTGACCTTGTAAATCCGCGTCTGCATGGACAGCGGCTCGATGTAGATGCGGGTGCCCTCGACCTTGTAATCGTAGCCGTAAATTTCGCGGATCGCGTCGAGCGCTTCGAATACCGTGACATCCTTCAAGTGGACGGAGATGGTGCCGATCACGTCCGGGTGCACCAGCATGCTGTAGCGCGTGCCGTTCACGATGCCCATGAACACCTGCCCGGCGGGCGCGTTGCTGACCACCAGGTCGAAGCGCTGCTCGAGCGGCTTCCCGCCGGCCTTGGGCATCTCGACCTTGAGTGGGGGCAGCAGCGCGGCCCCTACGACGTCGGCCTGTGCCGGCTTGACCCGGTCCTGGCCAGCCTTGTTCATTTCGGCGCTGATCTGGTCGAAAGTCGTACCGTGCTTTGGCGGCGTTGCCGAACATCCGGCCAGAACAAGAATAACAAGTACCGCTAAATATGCATTGCGCATCATGGTGCCTTTTGCTCAGTGTGTCGTTTTGATTTGTGCTTGCTGCGCGCGGGATGCGGCTCCTGCTTTGGCTGGGCGGCACGCTTTTCCACGCCGGGGAAGAGCTTGAGCGTCTGCCGTCCTTCCGGCCCCAGCAGAACCACTTCGCTTTCGCTGATGCCAACCACCTTCGCCGTGCCGAAGCGTTCGCCTTCCGCCACCACTTGCCCGCTGATCACTGCCGTCCTGCGACCAGCGGCGATCTTGACCGATTGCAGCACGGGACCGGCATCCGGAGCAGCGTTGCCGCCCGCGGAAAACCCGGCCTCCTGCGCCGGACGCGTGGGATCGGGCAGGCCTTCTGCCACTGCCACTTGTATTGCCGCCCATCCCAGCGCGGCAGCGATAATCTTTTGAATCAGACGCTTAGCCATGTCTTGTCCATGCTCAGCGTATAGAGGGTAATCGTCAGGGTAATGCGCGGGTAGGCTTCAACCCGCATCTCGGCTTTGCCCCAGAACATCCGCCAGGGGAGTTTTTCCAGGGTATCCAGATATTGCGTCAACTCGGCATAGCTGCCGCTGACGGAAATTTCCACCCCATGCTTGTAAATGGCTGGGCCGCTTGCCTTGGGCGGTTCAACAGCCTTGCCCTGGGAAGCCTGGGTTGCTGCCGCTGGCGCGCTTTCAGCGATCTCCACCACATTGCTCACCGGCAGCGTCTTGAGCGACACCAGCTTCAAGCCGTGGTTTTGCGTCAGCACATCCTGCAGCAAGCGCGCCATCTTGTCCGGCGGGACCAGGCCTTGCTGCACGCTTTGCAAAGCGCCACGACTCTGCGCCAGCTTCTGTTCCAGCCCCGCCAGTTGAACGCGGGTGGACGCATCGGGGTCGATCTTCCCCCCGCTCATGGCTGCCTGAATCTGGCTGCGCAAGGTCTGCAACTGTTCCTGCTGCGTTGCGACTTCCTGCATGGCCGCTTTCTTTTTGGCCCGCATCGGCGTGAGCAGCAGGGTATCGAGCAGGCTCGCCACCACCACCAGCACCATGACGAAAATCAATGCCCGCTCGCGCTGGTTGCGTGCATCGAGTTTTGCAGCAAGGCGCTGCCATTGCTGTTTCACTTGGCACCCTCCGCCGTATTCGAATGCAGGTTGAATTCAAGATAATTCGGCGTCTGTGCCGGCTTATCCTTGGTAGCCGGCTCTTCCTTCGGCTGCTGAATCTCCAGCGCGGAGAAAACGCGCCCCTGGGTCACCGCCTCCTGATTCAGGCGCAGGATATAGGCAGGCACCAGTTCGGGCCGTAACGTGCGTCCGCCAATCGCCATGTCTTTTCCTGCGCCCTGGATACTGAATCCTGTCAGCCACAGCCCGCTCACAGTCTGACGCGCAAAGGCACGCATATAGCCGGAATATCCCTCGGTGTTCCCCAGGCTGCCGCCTTGCAGCACTTCCAGCACCGCCTCCTCGCCCTTGAGCTGCAGCTCCAGTTCGGTCACGCGCTTTTCCAGTACCTGGCTTTTGGCGCGTGGCGCATATTCCGCCGCCACTTTAAGCAGGTGGACGCGCTCCTGCTCGAGCTGGATAACGCCATCCCTGGCCTGCTTGTTCAACTGCTGCGTCTGGCGGAGTTGATAGGCATATACGCCGCCCATGACAACCAGCAAAACGGCCAGCGCCTGGAGCAGCATGAGCGCGGTAAAGAGTTCGCGCTTCTTGCGGAAATCGGGGTTGAACAGATTGATCTGCTGGCTCATTGCGCGCCTTCCTCAGTGCGCAATGCGGCACCCAAAGCGAGGAAACACTGCTGCCGCTGCACTGGCCCGACGCCGGAAACGGCGGAAAAGTCGAACACCTCGTCCAGGTTCATGGTGGACACCGGCAAATACAGGTTGGACGCCAGATACGCTTCCAGATTGACTTCGGGCGGCAAGGGCGCGAGCACCAGCTTGCTGATGGTAATGAAACTGAACTGGCGCTCGAAGCTGTCCATCGAACGCTGCAACTCCAGCGTAATGCGATCGAAATAGCGCTGGCGCTGCTCGCTGTCGGCCTGGATCAGTTGGGAAAGCGGGATTTCGATATGGCGCGAGGAATACAGCTCACCGCCGCGGGTAAAGGTCAGCAAGCCGCCATCCTCGGCGAACGACAGCAGGGCCAGGCCGCGCCCCGGTTCTTCCAGCAGGGCGGCGATGTTGCGCTGCGCCAGTTCGGGCACATCGATCACGGAAACCGGCAACTTCGCAGCAGCGAATGACTCAATGCGGTGGCGGATGATTTCATTGCGCGCAGCTACGGCGAACAGGGAGCGAGCGCGGGAAGGGGCATTTTTATCGGCGGGGATATCCAGCACATCGACCGTGGCATCGCTCACGGGAAAATCCAGCATGTCCTTCATGCGCCAGCGCACCGCTGTTTTCAGCTCTGCCGCGGGAACATTGGGCGCTTCGACAACCAGCATTTGATACTCGCCGGGATTCAGCATGAACGTACAGCGGTAGCGATTGAGATGGGTGTCTTTTCCAAGTCGATCCAGCACATGGACATCCGCTGAGTCGCCTTGCTGAATGGCGCAAAACGTAACCAGGGGTTTGCTGTCGGTGACCTGGCGCACATGAGCCAGGCATGTGCCCTCGGGCGTGAACTGAATAGCCATCCAGCCGGGTTCTTGTTTTTTCTTGGTGAAAAATGGCATAAATGGGCCGATCAGATAACCGGCTCGAAGTTAAACGAATAAGTCATTGTTGTCAATTGGTTTTCAATAGCCTTCGCGCAGATAAATCACGGGCCCGCTCTTGAACGTTCCGAAAGTTGCATCGGCGGAAGGATCCACATTGAAACCTGCGCCACCCTGCAGGTAGGGCAGGTTGGCAACGGCACCCGCTGCCGCGCAAGTGGTATCGCCCGACCCCGCTGCCGCATCGAGGTCCGCGCAAACTTTCACGCTGCCGCTGTTTCCGGCACCGGGTCGCGCAAGGCGCATGCTTGCGGCTCCCTGGCTGAACGTGACGATTGCCGCAGGCAGCAAGCTGGTTTCGCCCGCTGCCAGGCCGCGACGGTAATTGGACAGGCTGAAATTGGTCGCGGCGGCCGCGGTGTTGACCAGGAACGTGCTGGAATCCAGCGTATTCCTGGCAAAAGCGCCGCCGTTCGAGTTCCAGTTCCAGTACTGCACTTCCATCGGCAGCGACAGATCCAGCAGTTCCGAGCCGTAAGCGTTCGAGAAACGCATCCGGCCGAAGCGCATGTCGGCCACGCCCACCGCCACTACATCGGCCCCGGCAGCGGCATCCACATCGAGACTCTTCGCCGCGCCCTGCAGGCTGCTGCCATCGTTGGCGCTGAGGAGCGTGATGCCGTCGCCGTCCTTGGGCCAGATGCCGAGGGCGAAGGTACCGTTGGTGAAATTGAACGCGCCATCGGGTTTGCTGGCCCGTTTCAGGGTTACGTTCGTGGCCAGGGATGTCGCCCCTGCGGTCCAGATCACCGCACCGGTATTTGACGGGGATACGCGGGCAGCGCTCGCGGCATAGGGTGCTGTCGGCACGCTGGCAGGCAGTGCAGCGCAACCGCTGCTGTAGGCGGTAGTGACGCCGCTGAACAAGGCACGGCAACCGGCCAGCCCGTAAAGGTTGTTGACGACACCGGACAAGCCCCAGGAATTGTTGGCCGTGCCTGTCAGGCTGGAGTTGTCCAGTTTCGCCAGACCGGTGGAGGTGGCGTAGTTCTGGGTCTTGCCGCCGGCAGCGTTGCGCGCCTCCAGGGCAAGCACCAGTTGCAATGGCTCGTCCATGTAGGTGAAACCGAGGCGTTTGAATACCGGGGCAGCAGTGACGCCGATGCTGGCGGGCGTACTCAAGGTCAGCAAGTTGCCGGCTGCTGCCGTCACGCTGGCGAGCAGATCTTTGCCCCCGGTACCGGCACCGAACACCACGACCGCGTCCCCCACGACGAAATCGGTCATATCCGCAACCGTCAGCTGGGACATGCCGGCCACAACGGTGCCCGTCGTTTCGCGGGTCATCGCGTAGGCGGAAGCAATGTCGCTGCGCTGCCTGGTTTGCGCGGAAATGAGCGAAAAGTGATCGGGAACGAAGCGGCCGAATCCCGCGGTCGTGGTGGTCAAACCGAAACTGCAACCGAATTTTCCATAATTGGGGTTGGTGCTGAAGCTGCCGCTGGTATCCCGTGTGTTACGGTAGCTGTCCAGAATGCAGTCTCCCTTGCTGCTGACGCTGTCCACACCGGTCCAGGTGGCCGCCCGGAAGGCATCGCACTGCGCCGGCGTCACGGGTGTCGCGCATTCGCTCGCCGTGGCCACGCCATCGAAAACGCCGCGCGGCGAGGTGACATCAGTGGCCGGGTTGTAGCCGGGCAGCAGGAAGGCGCCCACTTCGCTGTAGGTGAAGTTGCCCGTGGCAACGGAGGATGGCGTGCCGGGGGTGGCCGCCGGGAAAGTACCCGCGACTGTGCCGGCCACTGTGGCTGGGGAAATCGCCTGAATTGTCGAGTTATTGACCTTCAGAACGCCGGTGTAACCGCTGGGGT